>NZ_JAZHLJ010000003.1:0-175518 GCF_036549495.1 Aurantimonas sp. C2-5-R2 | reverse complement strand
ATCTGCGACCTGTTCGAGCCCGAAGAATGTTGGAACTACCTCAAGGCCGCTGGCTATGTTGCAGATTAATCGCCTGACGCTCTAGCCCGCTTTCGCCGTCGACCATCACCTCGCGCGCATCACCGAGCGTTTCGGCGATCAGTGCGATCCGGCCATGCGGCCGGGTGGCGAATAGCCCATCGCCCGCCGCCATCGCCCGCACCCATTCCGCACCAGCTCGGGTCTTGCCGGATCCCCGGCCGCCGATCAGCAGCCATTGCCGCCACGCGCCGGGCGGCGGCAATTGAGCTGGCCTTGCATAGGACGGCCACATCGGCATCGCCGCCCGAAGCGCGGATGCCGGAGTTTGCTCAAGGGTATCGCCGGTCTGGTCCCAGAATTCGGTGTCCGACAAAGGTCGGGCGTCCTTTTGTCCGCCCTCTATCTTCCCTTCCCGCTCCGCAGCGTCCGTCATCAGGCCCCTGCCGGCACGCCGGCCGGTTCATCGGTGCCCCGCTTCTCCGGCGTTGGGGCCGCCCCGTCGCTCGGCGGCGTCGCGGCGTCGCCGGCGAACGCGCCCGTAGCGGTGTCGAACAGCGCCGGTCCAGCCCGCCGCCGCGCATCGAGGCTGCGCAGCCGGTTCAACAACTCCTCGCGAAGCCGCGCCGTCTCGGCCTCGTCCTCGTCACCGCCTTGGGCGGCGAGCATTTCGAGCCGTCGCAGTTCCAGAAGCTTTTCCAATGTGCGGGTCATCAGGACGAGGAGGTCGATGCGCTCCTTGGCCGCCACGAATTCTCGCGTCCTGTCTGTCCCTGCGCCGGCTGCCACCCTCGGCCGCCCTACTGCGGACCGGCCAGGCGTCGCTTTGACCGGTTTATATTCCTTTATCGCGATTTCGAAGACGTCGATCTCACGCGTCAGGAGAGCCAAGAGCCGATCCGATGGCAGCTTCACCATGTTCCGCTTCCCTCTCATCTACCGGGATATTCGGCAGGATATCAAGGATACCCCACAGAAAAGGCGGCTGGGGTGAAGACCCCGCCGCCCGCAATTTCTCGACTGTATGTGAAAGCTAGCAAACCACCGTGACGGTGTCAAGGAATATTTCCCAATTATATACTTGACAAAAGTAGCCCTTGAGCCGATATTGAAATCAAGGAGATACACCGATGGCCGACCTGCAAAACCCGATCTTCAACGACGACACCGCAGCCCGCGAGGAATTGGAGCGCGTGCGTTGGCCGAACGGCCCGATCTGCCCACATTGTGGCAACTGCGACAAAACCCGCATCGCGCTTGTCGAGGGCAAGAAGCACTCGCATCGCCCCGGCCTGCGCTACTGCAACGAATGCCGTGGCCAGTTCACCGTCACGGTCGGCACCGTCTTCGAGCGCTCCAAGGTTCCCCTGTCCAAGTGGTGGCTGGCGGTTCACCTTCTTGCGTCGTCCAAGAAGGGCATGTCCGCGCACCAGATCCACCGCATGTTGGGCGTGACCTACAAAACCGCATGGTTCATGTGCCACCGCATTCGCGAGGCCATGAAAGAAGGCTCCTTCGAAACCGCTCCGATGGGTGGCAACGGCAAGACGGTTGAAGCCGATGAAACATACATCGGCAAGCGCGAGACGCCGCGCGTCTATGCCCGCCCTCGCGCCCGCAAGAACTGGAAGCCCACGAAGTCAGGCAAGGCCGGCGGCGCGCATAAGCGCGTCGTGGTTGGCCTCGTCGAGCGCGAGGGCAGAGCCCGCATGTTCCACATCAACAACGCCACCAAGGACACCGTGCGCGAAATCCTCGTCCGCAACGTCTCCCGTGACACCACGCTCTACACCGACGAGTCGCGTCTCTACACTGAGACCGGGACCGAGTACGCCACCCACCGCACCGTGAAACATTCGGCCAAAGAGTACGCTCGCAAGGAGGGCGAGATCACCGTCCACACCAACACCATCGAAGGCGTCTTCTCCGTTTTCAAGCGTGGCATGATCGGCGTTTATCAGCATTGCGGCGAAGCTCACCTTCACCGCTATCTGGCAGAATTCGACTTCCGTTATAATCGCCGCACCAAGCTGGGCTTCAATGACGCCGACCGTGCCGACGACATCATGCGCGGCATCGAAGGCAAGCGCCTCACCTATCGGCGGATTGGTGAAGCCGCGCACGCTTAAGCAAAAGGCACGCCTGCTACTTCGCAAGCGAAAGAAGCAGACCTAGACAGATATGCGTCCGCCGCTCACAATACTCAGCGGCGGATTAGCGATTCGATTGCCCACCACCCGTCCACGCCTCTCAGAGCGGGCCACTGCCCGGGAAAGGAGGTGATTGGAATGGCAAAGTCCGCCAAAATCGGTCGAAGCGCCGTGTCGGGCCGCTTTACGTCGGTGAAAACCGCGAAAGGCAAGCCCAACACGCACGTCGTTGAGACCATCAAAAAGTAAGGTAGCTTAGGCTACTGCGCTTCCGGGCGGTCTTTCTTCGCAGGACGGCCGCCCGGTTTCTTATTTTGTGAGGTCTCGCTATCGCGAGGCTTGCGCCCCGGATTTGGTGGGGTGTTTATCAAGCGCTCCATGATGCGCTTAGTCTCTTCAATATCGTCCTTCTCAGAGCCTGACATGAGTCGCCCCTTCAATTCCGCCGCTTTGCCAAAGTGCCACGACCGGCTCTCCAAAGTGAAGCGCTCACTTCAGGGATGCCGCAGCGCCTCCGATTTTGAGCAGTTCGCCAGCCACTGGTCGGAATTCCTCATTCACTCCGGCGGAGTTTTAAACATTCTTGACGCAGGGGCCGACACCACACCTCAGGGCCGCCAGTGGTATGGCGGTGTAAAGCGAGAAGGCCGCAACGACCCCCTGCTCCAGTATATGCACCAAGCTAGGAACGTTGAAGAGCACGCGGTTGAGCCAACCGCCGAATATCAGCACCCCAGTCTAGGAATTGGGGGGCCAGGGGAAGATGTCTACTTCGATAAATTCACGCTGGACACCGCCTTTTTGAAAAACCCTGAGAAAGAAATCGTCGGGCGGGCTTGGCGGCCATCTGACGGGAAGCCCCCTACCATCACGAGAACACCCGGAGGCCCTAAACTCCTCCCGGCGCGGGATGACAGGTTCAAGAACACTTACCCCCCGCCTACGGAGCACCTTGGCAAGCCGCTCGCGAGCGATGACCCTTTAGCCGTTGCAGAACTCTATCTCGCCTATCTGGAAAGGCTGGTAGAGAAGGCTGGTGAATTATCGTGAGCGCGGCGCTCAATCTCCATTGCGAGGTAGACTGCGGCGACGATCTCACCTTCCTTTTGCCCGAAGTGAAACTCTCTCAACTCTGAGACTCCCGCCACCACCATCTCAGGCGTGATCTCAACTTCAGTTTCGTCTGCCGGCCTGTCACCGTTCTGAATATCCGAATCAATCACTTTTGTCACGTATATAATTGGGAATATTTTCATATTTCCGATCGAACCTGTTCAAGCCGCATCGTCCATCGGGTTCGTCCCGGGCCATTCCGCCACGTACTCTTCGTAGTCCTCCAGTTCGATCCCCACTTCGCTGACCGTACGGTCGCGCACCGATATGCCGGCTTCATGCACGGTCTCTCGATCGCCGGATAACAGATGATGCCACCAGTAGAGATCGCGCCCCTCGCCCACCAGGCGATAGGCGCAGGTCGGAGGCAGCCAGGTCAGCTCACGCACCTTTTCCACATCGAGCGCGACGCAATCGGGCACGGTGGCTTGCCGGTTCTCATAATCGCGGCACCGGCATGCGTGTCCGTCGAGCAGCTGACAACTCACATTCGTCCACGCGATCTCGCCGGTATCCCAGTCTTCCAGCTTGTTCAGGCAGCAGCGTCCGCAGCCGTCGCACAGCGATTCCCACTCCTGCGAGCTCATCGCCTCAAGCGGTTTCTCACGCCAAAAAGGCTTGTTGCCGAAATCACGCATGGGCGAAATGTCTGACCTTTCTCGCGACTTTTTCATGTGGCCTAGGTATATGGGAATGACAGGGTTTTCTAAAGGGACGTTGGTAACCGGGGTTCGCGGGCGGCACGCTTTGTCGTCGCTGCGACGGGCCGCTGGCCCCCGCCAACAGTGACAGGTTGAAGTTGCAGAACTCCTCGAACAGAACTCCCCGGCGCCGGCAGCCGTCGCGATTGATCGAGATCGATGCCTGGATCGACTCCAGCCTGTGGCGATTTTTCCGCGCCTTCGCCGCGTGGTGGGAAAACGTCACAATCGTCTCACGCAAGTTCCGGGCGCGCGGCTTCAACCGGTTCGTTTTCGAGGTCGCCGGAGAAGGAATGACCCTCGGCCTGGCGGGTTTCGTCCTGCTTTTGGCGCTCGCGCAACCGGCGATGAAGGTCACCGCCAAGGGACTGCCGCAAGAAACCGACTTCTCGGTGCTGTTCCTGGATCGTCACGGGGATGAGATCGGGCGACGCGGCGTGCTTAGGTCAGCGGAGGTGCCGATCGATGAATTGCCCGATTCGTTCGTCAAGGCGGTGCTAGCGACCGAAGATCGGCGATTCTTTGAGCATTGGGGAATCGACCTGTTCGGTCTCGGTCGGGCTCTGTCGGAAAACGCACGCGCCGGCGGCGTTGTGCAGGGCGGCTCCACCCTCACCCAGCAATTGGCCAAGAACCTGTTCCTGTCGAATGAGCGGACCCTGGATCGCAAGATCAAGGAGGCGTTCATCTCCCTCTGGCTGGAATCCCACCTGACCAAACGCGAAATTCTCGCGATGTATCTCGACCGCGCCTATATGGGCGGCGGCAGCTTCGGCGCGGCCGCGGCAGCCGAATTCTATTTCGACAAGAACATCCGCGACGTCTCGATGGCCGAGGCCGCGATGCTTGCGGGTCTCTTCAAGGCTCCCGCCAAATACGCTCCTCACATCAATCTGCCGGCGGCCCGCGCTCGTGCGAACGAGGTGCTGACCAATATGGTCCAGGCCAACTTTGTCACCGAGGGTCAGGTCGTGGCCGCTCGTCGGCAACCAGCCATCTCCGTTGACCGTTCGGTGACGCAGTCGCCCGACTACTTCCTCGATTATGCCTTCGAGGAGGTCCAGCAGATCGCCCGTGACAGCGGCCTGAAGCAGCGCAATTTTATCGCCCGCGCCACGATCGACCTGAGGCTTCAGCAACTCGCGGACGAGGCAGTCGAATACCACCTGCGGCAGTTCGGCACGAAATACGCCGTCGAGGAAGCCGCGATGGTGGTGCTTGGTGACGATGGCGGCGTGCGCGCCGTGGTCGGCGGAAGAGACTACGGAATCTCGCAGTTCAACCGCGCGACGAGGGCGCTGCGGCAGCCGGGTTCCTCGTTCAAGGCTTTCATCTATGCCGCGGCGATGCAGGCCGGAATGAAGCCGGAAGATACTATCGTCGACAGCCCCGTCACCATCGGCAATTGGTCACCGCAAAACTACGGCCGGTCGTTTGCCGGCCGGGTGACGCTGGCCAATGCACTCGCGCGCTCACTGAACGTGCCGGCCGTCAAGCTCAGCCAGAAAGTCGGCATGGACGCCGTGACCGCCACAGCGAAGGCGATGGGTGTGGAATCCCCTCTGCGTGGCGACAAGACGATGGCGCTCGGGACGAGCGAAGTGACGGTCCTCGACCAGGCCACAGCCTACGGTGTCTTCGTCAATGGCGGCATGGAGACCCGACGTCACGCGATCACGCAGCTTTCGGATGCGTCGGGGAAGACGCTCTGGGACGTGCGGAATGATCTGCCGCCGCGTCGCCGTGTGCTCAGCGAGGAAGCAACCAAGTCGATGAACGAAATGCTGGTCGGCGTCACCGAGCGCGGCACGGCGAGGCGGGCACAGCTTTCGATGACCCGTGTGGGCGGCAAGACCGGTACGACGCAGAGTTATCGGGACGGCTGGTTCGTCGGCTACACCGGTAATTTCAGTGCTGCCGTCTGGTTCGGCAACGACAGCTTCAAGCCGACCAACAATTTGACGGGCGGCTCGCTACCCGCAATGACTTGGCAACGCTTCATGGAGGCGGCCCACCAGAATATCGAATTGAAGCCAATCCCGTTCATCGACAACCCCTTCCCGGACGAAAAGCGCGAGGTTGCCGCGGCCGATGGCGACGCGCCCGCTGCCCGCGGCCCACAGACGCTCAGGAAAGCCGCGGAGGATGTCCTGGCCGACATTGCCGAGCGACTCGAAACCTTGCCGCCGCTTGAGCCCGATCAACTGGCAGCGGCGCGATCGGCGGCCGATGCGGCCCCGGCGCGGCAATAAGCTTCCAGGAGCTTCAGACCTCGCGCCGAATGAGGAAAAGTGGGAACCGGTTTTCCGCCCGCATTCTGCGCTCACTGACTGGAATTGATCGCCTTCATGAAATCGGATCGACTCGGTCCTGTTTCATCGTGATCTATCGGACCGGATAATTGGCTTATGCGTTACACCCTCCTCGTCCTGATTGCCCTGGCCATCGCGCTCGGCCTCGGTGGCTGGTCGGCGAACTGGGCGTTGGATGAATCGGCGGAGATCGGCACCGTGACGGTAGGCCCTTGGGCGGCCAATCCATTTGCCGGCTCTCCCGACGCCGACCCCTATTCCAAGGCGCGTTTGGCGCGGGTAGGCAATCTGACGCTTGGCATTGGCGAAGGCATCTTGTTCACCGCTGACCGAGACGGTGCGGATCGACCGCTGCGCCGCCAATGCCAATATAGGATTGCCGGACAAACTCCGCCCACCCGGATCTGGACACTCTCCCCGTATACGCCGGAGGGCCGGCTGATCCAGCCCGGCACCGGCAGGGCTGGCTGGCTGACCTCGCACAATCTCATGCGGGCCGAGGACAATTCCTTCATGGTCGCGATCGGCCCTATGGCCAGAGCCGGCAACTGGCTCGCCACGTCCGGCCAAGGACCGCTCGTCCTTGCACTGGCGCTGTATGACACTCCCGCCAGCGCATCCAGCGGCGTCGACAGTCTTTCCTTGCCCGATATCGAATTGGAGACCTGCTTCGATGGGTAAGCTGCTTCTTGCTGTCGCGATCGGCCTGGTGGGCGCGGTCATCGTCCACATTGCCGTGATTTTCGCCATGCCGCAGGTAGCGGGAAACAATGCATGGGCACGTTTCTCCAACCTTGGGCAAATTTACGATATCGTCAGCGTCGAGCCCTTACGCAGCGCCGGATCGGACGTGATCGCGCCCATGCTGGGGTCCGACCGGCAGGATTTCGCCTTTGTCGACCCCGCATTCGTCACTGCGAGTTGCCGCTTCTCGATCGCGAAAGGGCCGGTTCGCATCCTTGCCAACTATGACGAGAGCCCCTTCTGGTCGGCCTCGATCTACGACAGGCGCGGCGACAATCTCTACAGCATCAACGACCGGTCGGCCGTTGACGGCATGTTCAATCTTCTCGTCGGAAGCAAGGAACAGATCGTCGAGTTCAATGCCGATCTTGGCCCGGACACCGAGGAGACCACGATCCCGGTGGAACTCGACCTGAGCGAAGGCTACATGACCATTCGCGTCCTGGTCGATGAGGAAAGCAAACGCCCCTCTGCCAGAGCCTTCGTCAATTCACTGCGATGTGAGCCAATCGAACCGGCGGTGGCGAGCCGCCCGGACAATCGCGACAGCTGACCCCGACCGCCCTCCTCAAGCGATCGTCATGCCGATCGCTTCTTATCACGGTCTCGTGACGTGCCGGTCGAAGCGATGTCTTGCCGCGTCGAGCGATTCACGACGAATACAGGGCAAAAGGATGATCTCGTCCTTTGATTCACGCGAGCGGATTTCGTTTCGCCGGCGTGCCGGGGCCGGGCCACGGGGCACAAATTTCAGAACGACTGTCACGGTCCGCTTCCCTTCTGGCTGGCCGACTTGATCGGCACCGGCGCGTTGCTCGCCGGCCTCCTTGCGAGAGCAGACCCCAGGAGGGTTAACAGCTTGCTAAGAAATCTTGCGTAATTCTTCGCGGCGAGGAAACCATTGATCAACCATCCAGGAGTCCCATGAAGGACGTCGTGCCGAGCATTTTTCGATCACTCGAAAAGGAGGCCGGCCAAGGCGGTTTCGACACGATCGTGGCTGCCGCCGTCGCAAGCTTTGCCGCCCATCGCAATCCGAGCGAGCGGCAGGCGCACGAATTCGGTCGGCTCGTCGCCCCGGCCTGGGACAAGATCGGTACCAAGACGAAACGCGCCCTCGCGGCAGCACTCTCCCAGTCCCCGCGGGTTCCGCGATGCATCGTCGAAAAACTCATCGCCGCCCCCATCGTCACTGCGGCGCCATTCCTCTTGGCGAGCCCCTGCCTGACGGCTGACGATATCGAGACGCTCGCCAAAAGGTCCAGCCCGAAGCTGCAACGTATCCTGGACCGTCGGCGAGCGGCCGAACAAGCGACGCTCTCACAGCTTGCCGAGGCAGCAGTCCCGGCCGCCGTGCCTGCTCGCACGATCGCCCCCTTGGGCGCGGCGAAAAAGAAAGCGGCAGACGTCGTCGCCGCCGACGAGAACGTCGCGCCCAAATCGCACACGGGCGAGCCAGCGAATGTCAGCGCGGCGCGCGCCACCCTGCTTCGCTTGGCTGAACCCGGAAAGCATCTCGCCAAGCCCGGGGCCAGCGCCCCGACAACGGTCGGCGGCGTCGTCGAAATGGGACGGTCCGGATGCAAGCAATTGGCCTATGACGGTCTCGCGCACATGCTGACACTCACGGCGTCTCGCATGCAGGAGATCATCGACGATCCGACCGGCGAGATCCTCGCTGCGGCTTTGAAGGCGATCAGCGTGGGTCCCGCTGACGCTTTGACGATCATCATGCTGCTGAAACCGCGGGTCGGCCTGGACATTGCCGCCTTCACCGCGATGAAGTCCGCCTATCGAGACCTCGACGTCGATGCGTGTCGCGGCCGCTTCGGACTTTCCTCCGCGCCCCCCGCACGCAAGCCACCCACCCACCAGCGCCAATACACGGACCTTGAACCGAGAATTGAAGCCTCGGCCCCTCGCCCCGCCTTCGGCCGCCGTCGCGTGCTACCGTCCAGAACCGAGCAACTCGGCACCAAACGCTGACGCCTGACGACTGACGATCTTCCCGCCGTGATTCCGCGCTGGCCATTTGCCGTCAGCGACAGGCACGCCCGTCGATACGGGTCAGCCTTCGACGATCTGGAGAAAGGTCGGCGCGTCGTCCGTTTCGATTTCGACCACCCAGAAATCCGGGTCGAATCTGGCCTCACGCGCAAAACGCGCTTCAAGCGCGGCCTCGTCATCGACCGGTTCCGGCATGAATTGCCGCAGGCCGCTGTCGTCGTTGAGGCTTTGAACCGCCGGCCCGAAAAGCTGGACCTCCCCGGCGCGATTCCGCGTCACCACGTAGATCGCGCCGGCCGAATCGGCCCCCTTACGAGCCACGACGGCAAATCCGCCAGCGGCGAACAGGCGGCGGACGAGTTGCGCCACAAAGAGTTCGCTGGTTATGCGCATCGCTACGGCACGGACCTCAATCGACTGCGCCAATCTCGATCAGACGCTCGAGAATCCGAGCATCCGGCGAGCCGGTAATCTCCAGCCCCTCCAGGGCCTCGAAGGTACGGATGGCGGCCCGCGTCCGCTCACCGGGAATTCCGTCAGACGAGAGTTCGGCGACCTGTGCCGCCGTCAGGCCGGCCTGGATACGGCGCACGAGTTCGTCCTGGTCGAGCGCGGCAAGTCCGGATTCAGCCAATCCCTCCGGAATTTCCGCTGAACCGTCGGCCATGCCGGAGCTGCCGCCCATCCGTTCGTCGAGGCTGGCGAATTCGTCCGGTCGCCGCGAGGGGTTGGGCGCATCCGCCGAAGCCTGTCTGATCTGCGCGAGCAGCAGCGGCGTTGCCGCCCCGTCGGCTGTCAGCCCATGCGCCTTCTGAAAGTCGCGGATCGCGGCTTCCGTCGCGGGGCCAGGCTTTCCGTCGACGGGCGCACGGTAGTGACCGATTGCAGTAAGTCCGGCCTGAACCTCCCGAACGAGCGGAACCGGCATCAATCCGTGCGTGTTCGCCAGGCGCGGGCGCTCTATACCCTCGGCCCCGCCCCGCGTGGCCAGGATCGGGCTGGGGTGCGGCCCAGCCTGGCCATAGATCGCATTGCCGGCCATTCCTGCGAACAACACGCCGAAGGCCGTCAGCCCGGCAGATAACGCCGGACGCCGCCAGACGCCGGCAGCCGCCGCCATCACGCCGCGTTTTCCGAACGACAGAAGTCGACCGCCGAAGCTAGGCCGTGCGCCGCGTCGCGGGGGTTTTCGGTTGGGGTGTCGTTTTTGTACGGGCATCACTGAGTGCTACAATATTTTCCTTGAGAGACTGTGACTTGTCTGTTCGTCGAGTGCAGTCGGTCGGCAGCCGCACGGTCACCATCGTGCCGATCCCTGGCTGACTGCGAATGGTCATGGCGCCACCATGCAATTCCGCCAAGCCTTTCACCAGGGAAAGCCCGAGCCCCGTGCCTTGATAGCGACGCGCTGGCCCGGAAGACAGCTGGGTAAAGGGTCGGCCTAGCCGCTCTATATCCGCTTCGGCGATCCCGATGCCGGTATCGCTCACCGAAAGCTCGATCGCTCCGGCATCGATCTGGCTTTCGAGCGTGATAACGCCCGAATCCGTGAACTTCACCGCGTTCGACAAGAGGTTCAGAAGTATTTGGTGACAGGCACGCTGGTCGGCGATGATCGTCTCGCCCTGGCAGCTGGAACGCACGTCCAGTCGCAGGCCCTTGCGTCGTACTTCCTCGCGCACGACGCCGGCGGCGGTGATGACCGCTTCGTCCATTGAAAACGGCTCGGGCGTCAGCTCGTATCGACCGGCCTCGATCTTGGAGACGTCGAGCAGTGAGTTCACGACCGACAGCAGATGCTGGCCCGATTGGCGGATGAGGCCGACATATTCCTTCTGCCGTTCGCTCTCGAACCCGCCGAAGAATTCTTGATCCAGAATATCGGAGAAACCGATAATGGCGTTGAGGGGGGTGCGGAGCTCGTGGCTGACGGCTGCCAGGAACTGGCTCTTGGCGGCAGATGATTGGTGCGCGGCATCGAGCGCCACCTGCAGCCCCTGTGCCACCTTGCCTTCTTCGACGGCGAGCGTCATGGCGATGTGGACCAGAGCCGCCCGATCATCGGCCGCCGTGGCGACTAGGAACCGCATGACGGCCGGGACATATTGTCCGTCCGGGCGGCGAAGCCGCCCTTCGACGCGAGAGCCGCGGCCGTCCGTCTTGGCGTCGGCCATCGCCTTCAAAAAGGCGATACGATCGGCCACCAGCACGCTGTCGAGGAGCCGCAGCCCCTCGATACTCCCGCCATTTTCCGAAAACAGCGTACGCGCGCCCTTCGAGGCAAAGACGATCCTTCCCTCGACGTCGAGGCTCACCATCGCCGCGCCGAATAGCTCGGCGGCATCGGCCATCGGATGAACCGATGTCCCCGCCGGATGTCCCTCCTGTGCAGGGCGCTTCGCGCTCCTGCGGGCCACTGTCGCGACATAGGCGAGTAACAGCACGGCCGACGCGAGGTCCGCAGGCTGGATCGTCGATGCGCTTTCCGCAAGCATCACCGCCGAGCCGGCAACGGTCGCCGCCGAGCCGGCGAGACCAAGAGCCAGCTTGCGCCGTCCCGCGATAGCCGCCTCCCCCGGCGCGATCGCCAGCACCAGAAGCCAGGCCGCGAGCGGGGCTTCGACCGCGTAGGCGATCAGCCCGAGTGTTATGGAAAGAAGTGTGCCGACGAGCCAGGCCACATGATCCAGCGCGCCGGTTGCCGAGAGATAGGCCGCGGCAGCCAGAGTCAGGCTCGCGATGATCATCGGAGTCGCGGCGGCGAGAGCACCGGCCTGAAGCACGGCGAGCACTGGCGAAGCCATCGCCATGAGGAGACCGGCGACAATGAGCGCACCGATCGCTCGTCCCTGGAGGCGGCGCTCGCTTGGAACAAGGACCTTGGCCGCAACGAGCTCGTCCAACCGTTCGCGAAGCTGCGACATGGCGCCGGCCGGCGCCGCCACTGCCCGACCGTTGTTCGACGCCTCTGTCATACACGCACTCGCATTCGCCTTGCCTCGTGGGTCCACCATTGTGAAAATGCCGGACCCAGTGGCTTGATCGCGATAATGCGGACCACCGTTTAAGGAAGCCATAAACCATGCCGCCGCCGACGCCGCCTGCGGCCAGGATTACCGGGCCAAAGGCAGATTCGGACCTTGATGATTGCCGTTATGGTTAATGCTTCGCGACAGAACCGTCGCCCTCACGCGAAACAGCCGCGATCGTAGGGCGAGCATCCCTCGAAAGAAGCTGTGGACAAGCCGCGGGATCCGCAATCCGTAAAATTTGAATCAAACATGTCTCGCAGTTTCAACGCAGCCTTTGTCCCCCGTCGGCATTATGCCTTCACGAAACGCAACCGACCGGGCCTAAATATCCAGCCCTCACCGGCAAGCGTCCAGAGGCAATTTGATGATCCGGTTCATTCTGAAATCAGCGTTCTTTCTCGGCATCGTGGCGATGCTTCTTCCGGGCGACGGCCAGGGCGACGATGCCGGCCGAAATCAGGTCGACGTCTTTTCCACTTTTGTCGGCGCCCAGGCGGCGATCGCTGACTTGTCCAACTTTTGCGACCGGGCACCGGCGGCATGCGATGCGGGCGGCAATCTGGCCCGTTTTGCCGGCGAGCGGATCGGAGACGGAATTGCCCTCGCCTATAATTTCGTCGAGGCAGAGCGAGATGGCAGTCCCGCCTCCGGGAATTCGGCAGCTTCCCCGCTCTCACGATATCCGGACGCGATCGTCACCGGCGCGGTCGACCGCGCCCTGTCGCTCGCATCGTCCCGCGCAACGGAAGCGAGCCAGCCTGTCGGCATGCCCCGCCTCGATGACCCGGCGAATGCGCGGCATGTCTTGCTTCCATCCGCCGAGATTCCCGGACATGGCGCCCTGGCGCGTCTGCCGATCCCACGTTCGGCGCCCCGCACCTGACATCGACCTCCCATAGCCTTATATCCAGCGTGCCGTCCGACACGAACGGTACCTCTCGCGGAATGAGGAAATGTGGGAACCGGTTTCCCGCTTGCATTTCGCGCTGACTGACTGGAATCGATCATCGTCATGACATCGGATCGAATCGATCCTATGTCATCGTGATCGAGGGCCGCTCGGGAGAAAGAATGCCGACGATCGAAGACATCACCGCTGATTTCGAGTTCCTCGACGATTGGGAAGACCGGTACCGCTATCTGATCGAGCTCGGGCGTTCGCTGCCGGCGATGCCGGAGGCTGAACTCAACGAGGCCAACAAGGTTCGCGGCTGCGTCAGTCAGGTCTGGCTGACCACTCAAACCGACGATGCCAGCCCGCCCCGTCTGTCGTTCCTCGGTGAATCCGACGCCCATATCGTTCGCGGTCTTGTCGCCATCGCCCTCGCGCTTTTCTCCGGTCGTACCGCGCCCGAGATTCTGGAGGCCGACGCCGAGGCGACCTTTGCGCGACTGGGATTGCAGGACCATCTGACACCGCAGCGCTCCAACGGCCTCCGTTCGATGGTTGCGCGGATCAAGGACGATGCGCGGCAGGCTCTCGCCGCCGCCTGAGCCTCGCCGCCATTCGTTGCGCCCGGCGCCGGATATTCACCGGCCGCTGATTGTCGGCCGGTAATCCTCCGTTCCCCACTGCCGGATGCGCGAAGAACGGGACGTGGCGCTCCCGGCCAGCCCGTAATGGCGAGCCAGAACACCGAGGCCGGCTTTCAGCAGCAGTTTGGCGGAGCGCGCTGGCCATTGCCGTTCCCGCTCGACGGTTTCCAGTCCCTTCAGGAAGCAGCAGATGTCGAGGAGAACGCCCGCGAGTTCGGGCCCGACGGCCTTGATCGCGGCATCAACCCGTTGCCGCGCGTCGATCGCCGAATCCGACAAGTCGCCCGCACCGCGCCGGCTCCCCTTTTCGCGGGGCTGGCCGTCCCAACGTTGCGTGGTCCCGGGCATCAACTGACCACGCGTAAAATCGACCCGCAGCCGTTCCCCTGCCAGCGCTTCCGCCTCGGCCAGGAACGGCTCGCCGCCCTTGCCGCGTCGCTGGGTCAGCCGCGCCAAAGGGGACTCGTTTGGATTGTAGCCTGCAAAGGCCGCCATCAGGCATCTCCCCGCACACATCGCTGATCGCATGTTTCGAGCGCCGCGCGGACCGCGTGTGCCAGGCCTTCCAAGCGCTCGACAGCGGAATCGAACGCCTGATCGTCGCGTCGATCCTCGATGCGGCGAATGGCATAGGCAATCGTCGTGCGGTCGCGTCCGAACCCCTCGGCTATCGCGGACAAGGGAATCTGGAAGGCGACATGGGCCAGATACATGGCGACGTGCCGGGCCTCGCATACGCTGGCGATCGCCCGGCCGGGCCGTTCGATCTCCCGGACGGGGATGGCGAAGAAGGCGCCGGCGATTTCCCTTGCCAACCAGCAGGTGCGCGAAACCGCCTGGTGATCGATCCCGGTAACGCGGCCTGCCTCGGCTTCCCCCTGCCCCGCATCGACGCGGGCGACAGGAGGTAGGTGCAACGGTCGGGTGGAAACCCGGTCTGCGGAAAAGGACGGCATCGCGTTTGACCTCCTGTTAGCGGCGACAATCCGTCTATAGGCCACCACTGCCAAAAGGGGAAATAATTCCTATTTCACTCAGCGATTCTGGCAGAAACGCACAGGATATTGGGGGTCACAGTCCTTATTCGGCTACAAAAGAGAGGATTTTATCCCCGCGCCCACCAGTTGCGGGACTCTTTGCGGATTACTCACCGGAGCGTCCGCATGACCAGGCATCTCGACCTTTCCCCTCTCACGGCCGCGCTCGAAGGAGCTGCCCGGAGCCATGCCGAGGCACGGCGGCGCGAGGCACAGCGCGACCTCTCCCGGCTTGAACTCGCGATGCTGCTGCGCCGGTTCGGCCTGGAGCATCGGACGCGGTCGGATGCCGTGGCCAAGGACGACGCCGCCAGTATACCGGCAGTGGAAGCGGACACCTTGCGCGCTGGGGTTCGCGGAGAGCTCGGCCTGCTGGCGCGTCTCGCCCGACGCCACGACCCCCGCTACGACATCAACCGGCACATTGCGGTCATGCGCCTTGCCCGGTGGCTAGAGGGCGGGCGATCCTGGCAGCTGCGCGAGACGGCACCGGGCTCCGGCCGCTCGAAAAACCAGCGCTTTCGTCGCGCCGTCGCCCGTCAGCCGAACGGCCCGCCGACGCGGTAATTCCGACGCCCAGCACGGTCTCGATCTACGACGAACGGCTTAGATGACTGCCGCCTGCATTTCTTGACAGGGCTCCCGTCGCTGCTTCACAACCACATCCAACCGCAAGGTCAGGTTATTGCTTCCGGCTCCAATGCCGGCTGGCCTGGTCGTTTGCGTTTGTATGGGAGGATTACCGAAATGCGTATGATGAAATTGCTACTCGCCGGCTCCGTCGCGTCCGCCGCGCTTCTGCCGGCCACCGTTGGCGCGCAGGAAATCTCGAACGATGTCGTCAAGATCGGCATCCTCAACGACCAGTCCGGCGTTTATGCCGATTTCGGCGGCCAATCGTCGGTCGAGGCGGCGAAGATGGCGATCGAGGATTTTGGTGGCGAGGTTCTCGGCAAGCCGGTCGAACTCATCTCGGCCGACCATCAGAATAAGGCCGATATCGCCTCCAACATCGCGCGCGAATGGTACGACGTGCAGAATGTCGACGCCATCATGGAGCTGACGACATCGTCCGTCGCCCTCGCGGTCCAGGGCCTGTCGCGCGAAAAGCAGAAGATCACCATCGTGACCGGCGCCGCGACCACGGAACTGACCGGCAAGCAGTGCAGCCCCTATGGCTTCCATTGGGTCTACGACACCCACGCTCTGGCCGTCGGCACCGGCGGCGCGCTGGTGAAGGCCGGCGGCGACAGCTGGTTCTTCCTTACCGCCGACTATGCCTTCGGCTATTCGCTGGAAGAGCAGACCGGCAATTTCGTCAAGGAAAACGGCGGTGAAGTCCTCGGCGCGGTTCGCCATCCGCTCGGCACGACCGACTTCTCCTCCTTCCTCCTGCAGGCGCAGAGTTCCGGCGCCAAGGTGATCGGTCTCGCCAACGCCGGCCTCGATACGGCCAGCGCGATCAAGGGCGCAGCTGAATTCGGCATCGTTCAGGCTGGTCAGAAGCTCGCCGGCCTGCTGTTCACCCTGGCTGAGGTCAACGGCCTCGGGCTCGAGGCGGCGCAAGGGCTGAACCTCACCGAAGGTTGGTATTGGGATCAGAGCGACGAGAACCGCGAATTCGCCGACCGCCTGATGAAGCGGACGGGTAGCCGGCCGAACATGATTCATGCCGGCACCTATTCGGCCGTCACCCAGTACCTCAAGGCCGTCGAGGCCGCCGGCACCGACGCCACCGACGCGGTGTCCGCCAAGCTGCACGAGATGCCGGTCGAAGACGTCTTCGCCAAGTCCGGCAAGGTGCAGGAGAATGGCCGGATGGTCTATGACATGTTCCTCTTCGAGGTAAAGGCACCGGCCGATTCCAAGGGCGAGTGGGACTACTACAAGGAAATCTCCACGGTCCCCGGTAGCGAAGCCTTCTTGTCGGTCGAAGACTCCGGCTGCGACGTCGCCAGCTTCAAAAACTGACGCATTTGGCGCGGCCGGCGAGGCAAGGCTTCGGCGCTTTGCTTCCCGACCGCGCCGGCTTGGGCGCCGCGACTGCCCAGATCTATGTGAAATAGGCAAAGTTTGGGCTTGAAGTCCGGCGCATCGACCGGTCCAATGGCACATGCGCATCGGCCGTGCCGGGGAGGCGACGGCCGGGCTTTTGCTCACTGGGAGGACCGATCCATGACGACCAAGCGCCCCGTCGCGACAGCATTCGCCGCCAGCCTCGCTGCGGCTGTCGCATGGCCGGCAACAGCCCAAGACGTGTCGGATGACGCCGTCAAGATCGGCATCCTCAATGATATGTCGGGCGTTTATGCCGACACAGCGGGCCAGGGCTCCGTAGTCGCGGCTGAGCTCGCCATCGAGGATTTCGGCGACACCGTCCTCGGCAAGCCGATCGAACTCATTTCGGCCGATCACCAGAACAAGGCGGATGTCGGATCGAACATCGCCCGCGAATGGTATGACGTGCAGAACGTCGATGCCATCATGGACCTGACGACATCCTCGGTCGCGCTCGCCGTCCAGGGTCTGTCGCGCGAGAAGAAGAAGATCACCATCACCACCGGTGGCGGCTCCACCGAGATCACCGGCGGACAGTGTAGTCCCTACGGTTTTCACTGGGCATACAACACCCGCGCCTTGTCGCAAGGCACGGCCGGCTCCCTGGTCAGGGGCGGCGACGACACCTGGTTCTTCGTCACCGCCGATTACACCTTCGGCGATTCACTGCAGGGTGAGGCCACCAAGGTCATCGAGGCGAATGGCGGCAAGGTCCTCGGCGATATCCGCCATCCCTTGTCGACCACTGACTTCTCCTCCTTCATGCTGCAGGCGCAGAGTTCCGGTGCCAAGGTCATCGGACTCGCCAATGCCGGACTCGACACGGCGAACGCGGTCAAGGCGGCGACGGAGTTCGGTCTCGTCCAGGCCGGGCAGAAGCTCGCCGCGCTTCTGATCACCCTGTCCGAGGTCCATGGACTGGGCGGCGAGGCGGCCCAGGGCCTCAACCTCACCGAAGGATGGTATTGGGACCAGAGTGAAGAGAACCGCGCCTTTGCCAAGCGCTACATGGACAAATTCGGCAAGATGCCGAACATGATCCATGTCGGCACCTACTCGGCCGTTCTGCAATATCTGAAGGCCGTCAAGGAAGCCGGCACCGACGAGACCGAGGCGGTGGCGAAGAAACTTCACGAGATGCCGGTCGAGGATCTGTTCGCCAAAAAGGGCAAGGTGCTCGCCAACGGCCGCATGGTCTACGACATGTACCTCTTCCAGGTGAAGACGCAGGATGAATCAACCGGCCCTTGGGATCTGTACAAGGAAATTGCGACCGTGCCGGGAGACGTTGCCTTTGGAACGGTCGAGGATAGCGGCTGCGACCTTGCGACCTTCGCCGCCAAATAGTTCGTCGACGGGGAGTCCGGCAACGCCGGCTCCCTCTCACCAGGGCCCCGACCCCCGACAGGAGATGAATGCGCCGATGAGCGTTTCCCCGCAGGAGGCGATTCTTTCCGCCCGCGGCCTCACCAAGGAGTTCTTCGGCTTCAAGGCCGTGAACGGCGTCGATCTCGACGTCCGCGAAAATACGATCCACGCCCTGATCGGCCCCAATGGCGCCGGCAAGACCACCGTCTTCAACCTGCTGACCAAGTTCCTGACGCCGACCGAAGGAAAAATCACCTTTCGCGGCAAGGATATTACGGGCCTCAAACCCGCCGATGTCGCGCGGCTGGGGCTGGTGCGCTCGTTCCAGATCTCGGCGGTGTTCCCGCATCTGACCGTGCTCGACAACGTCCGCGTCGCTTTGCAGCGCAAGGCGCATCTCGGCACCCAGTTCTGGCGCTCCAACAGCGCGCTCGACCAGCTCAACGACCGCGCCTACGAGTTGATCGCGGCCGTCGGCCTGGACGAATATGCCGAGCTCGACGCGGCGGAACTCCCCTATGGTCGCAAACGCGCGCTCGAACTCGCGACCACGCTTGCCCTCGACCCGCCGGTGCTTCTGTTCGACGAGCCTATGGCCGGCATGGGCGTCGAGGACATCGGCCGCATCTCCGACCTGATCCGGCGGATCGCCAAGGACCGCACGGTCTTGATGGTCGAGCACAATCTCAACGTCGTGGCCGACCTCTGCGATTACGTTACGGTGCTGGCGCGCGGCGAAATCCTCGCCGAGGGCGACTACGAGACGGTCAGCTCCGACCCGCGCGTGCGCGAAGCCTATATGGGAACCGAAGATGAGTGAGCCGTCCGGCGCTTCCCCCCTGCTCGAGGTCGAGAACCTCCACGGCTGGTACGGTGAAAGCCATGTCCTGCATGGTGTCTCTCTCGATCTCCACGAAGGCGAGACGATCACGCTGCTCGGCCGCAACGGCGCCGGCAAGACCACCACGCTGCGCGCCATCATGAATCTCCTGCCGAAGCGCGAAGGCGCGATCCGCATCGCCGGCCAGGACATGATGAAGGTCCCGGTTCACAAGACCGCCTATGCCGGCATCGGCTACGTCCCGGAGGAGCGCGGTATTTTCGCGACCCTATCGGTCTCGGAGAATCTGATGCTTCCGCCGCGCGTCGCGGACGGCGGCATGAGTGTCGAAGAGATCTACGAGCTCTTTCCCAATCTCGCAGAGCGGCGCAATTCCCCCGGCACCAAGCTGTCCGGAGGCGAGCAGCAGATGCTGGCCATCGCCCGCATTCTTCGCACCGGGGTGAGGATCATTCTTCTCGACGAACCGACCGAGGGTCTGGCGCCGGTCATCATCCAGCGCATCGGCGACGTCTTGATGGAGCTGAAGAAGCAGGGCATGACGCTGCTTCTGGTCGAGCAGAATTTCCGCTTCGCCAGGAAGGTCGCCGACCGCTTCTTCCTGATGGAGGACGGGCATATCCTCGAGAGTTTCCCGACGTCGGAACTCGATTCAAAAATGGACAGGCTGCATGAAGTGGTGGGGGTATAACGCCAAATGACCATGATCTTCGGCATTCCCCTCCCGGCGCTGCTCGGCCAACTCCTGATCGGCTTCATCAACGGCTCGTTCTACGCCCTCTTGAGCCTGGGGCTCGCGGTCATTTTCGGACTGCTGCGGGTGATCAACTTCGCCCATGGCGCCCAATACATGCTCGGCGCCTTCACCGCCTATCTGATCCTGTTCTACACCGGCCTCGGCTTCTGGCCGGCGTTGATCCTGGCGCCGCTGATCGTCGCGATGCTCTCGGCCGTTATCGAGCGCACCATGCTGTCGCGCCTTTATGATCTCGACCATCTCTACGGCCTGCTCTTCACCTTCGGCCTCGCGCTGATCATCGAAGGCACCTTCCGCTATTATTTCGGCGCGGCGGGCCAGCCCTATGCGACGCCGGCGCTCCTGTCCGGCGGCACCAATCTCGGCTTCATGTTCCTGCCGAACTATCGCGGCTTCGTCGTCGTCGCCTCGCTGGTCATCTGCATCTCCACCTGGCTGTTGATCGAAAAGACCAAGCTTGGCGCCTATCTGAGGGCTGCGACGGAGAACCCCCAACTCGTCCAGGCGTTCGGCGTCAACGTCCCGCTGCTCTTGACGCTGACCTACGCCCTCGGGGCAGGCCTCGCCGGTCTGGCCGGTGTCCTCGCAGCGCCGGTCTACCAGGTCAGCCCGCTGATGGGCTCGAACCTGATCATCATCGTCTTCGCTGTCGTCGTCATCGGCGGCATGGGGTCGATCCTCGGGGCGATTGTTTCGGGTTATCTCCTCGGCATTCTCGAGGGCTTGACCAAGGTCTTTTATCCCGAGGCCTCGAACATCGTCGTCTTCGTCATCATGGCGATCGTGCTGATGGTCCGCCCCGCCGGGCTGTTCGGGAAGGAAGCCTGATATGACCAGTCCGCAAGTCACCAGCATCGAACCCGGCGCTATCCGCGACGGCGAAGGCTCGGCCGAGGGGTCTCCCGCGCGCCAGGCCGGACAGCGCGACCTGTCGACCGTCGGCCTGATCGTCGCGCTCATCGCGCTCGCCGGGCTGATTGCCGCGCCGTTCTTCGTCTATCCCGTCTTCCTCATGAGCGTTTTGTGCTTCGCGCTCTTCGCCACCGCCTTCAACCTGCTGCTTGGCTATGTCGGGCTCTTGTCCTTCGGCCACGCCGCCTTCTTCGGAGGCGCCGCCTATTTCACCGCCCATGCCGCCAAAGTCTGGGGCTGGGAACCGCTGTCGGCGATCTTGCTCGGCGCCGTCGGCGCCGGTGTGATCGGCCTCATCGTCGGCTTCCTCGCCATCCGCCGGCAGGGCATTTATTTCGCCATGGTGACGCTGGCGTTGTCGCAGATGATCTTCTTCATCTTCCTGCAGGCGCCCTTCACCCACGGCGAGGACGGCATCCAGGGCGTGCCGCGCGGCCATCTCCTCGGACTGATCGACCTCAACGACCCGCTGAACATCTATTATTTCGTGCTGGCGATTTTCCTGGTCGGGTTCTTCGCCGTCTGGCGCATCGTCCACTCGCCCTTCGGCCACATCCTCAAGGCGATCCGCGAAAACGAGAACCGGGCAATTTCCCTCGGCTATCGGGTGGATCGCTACAAGCTGGGCGCCTTCGTCATGTCGGCGGCGATCGCTGGCTTGGCCGGGTCGACCAAGGCCATCGTCTTCCAGATCGCGACGCTCACCGACGTCGCCTGGCAGATGTCCGGCGAGGTTGTGCTGATGACGCTGCTCGGCGGCATGGGCACGATCTTCGGACCGACAATCGGCGCGGCGCTCGTCGTCACCATGCAGAACTACTTCGCCACCTCCGACTTCCCGGTGACCGTCCTGATCGGCATCATCTTCGTGCTCTGCGTCCTCTTGTTCCGGCGCGGCATCATCGGCGAGGCCATCCGTCTGCTGCGGCGGTAGGCAAAAAGCCCGCCGCGCCGGAGGTTTCGGCGAAGCGGGCCTATTCCACGAACACCTGGCTGCGCGCGGCGGCACCCGCCGCGTCCACCACCGCGATATCGACAAAGCCGGGCTCGCTCGCCCGCCAGTTCGACTGGCGCTCAAGCGCGTCGCGGACGACCGGGCGCCCGTCCACATACCAGGTGAAGGGCGGGCGGCCATTGCGCACCTTCAGAAACAGGTCGGCGCCCTGCCCTTGACCGAGGCCGATTTCGACCTTCGCCGCGTTGGGCGGAAACACGATCTCCGGCAGCAGCCCGGCTTGCGTTAGTTCGGCCGCGCGTCCGACCCGCCGCATCGGCGGTGGCAGCCCGCCGCCGGCCGAGGCGAGGATGCCCGGCGGCGGACCGGGAAGCCGGGTCACCGGTCCGAACCGGGCGAAGACGTCGCGCATCACCGGCGCGGCGCTGTCCTGGCCGACCAGTCCCGCCACCGGCGCCCCGTCCGCTCGCCCGAGCCACACCCCGACCACATGCTTCCCGTCATAGCCGACCGTCCAGGCGTCGCGGTAGCCGTAGGACGTACCGGTCTTGTAGGCGACATCGCCTAGCGAGCCTTTGGTCGTGGTGGTCGCACCTGCAAGGATCGAGGTTACATACCAGGCCGCCTGCGGCGACAGGATGCGCTTGCCCTGCCCGACCGCCACGTCCTGATCGATATGCAGGGGCATCGCCACACCGCCATTGGCGATGCCGCCGTAGATCCGCACCAGATCCTCCAGCGTCAGCCCCAGCCCGCCGAGCCCGATGGCCAAGCCCGGCAGCGAGCGGTCGCCGAGTTCCGGCCGCGCGCCGGCCCGTTTCATGCGATGCAGCAGCCGGGCCGGGCCGACAGCGCTGAGCAGTTCGACCGCCGGCAGGTTGCGCGACAATTGCAGGGCCCGCCGCGCCGTGATGACCCCCTCGAAGACACGGTCGAAATTCTGCGGCGTATAGCCCGCGAAGCCGCCCGGCGAGTCGTCGACGAGGCTCTCGGGATGGGCCAGTCCGCGCTCGAAGGCGAGCCCGTAGATCAATGGCTTCAAGGTCGAGCCCGGCGAGCGGAGCGCCCGGGTCAGATCGACGTAGCCCTGCCGCTCGCGGTCGAAGAGATCGGGGGAGCCGACCTGCGCCAGCACCTCGCCCGTCGCCGCATCGGAGACGAGGATTGCAAGGCTGACCGGTTTTTTCAGCGTCTTCGCCTTGTCCCGCGCATAGGCTTCGAGCCGCTCCTGCACGCCCTTGTCGATGGTCAGTCGAATGCGCGGCCTCTCCGGCTCTTCCCCATGCAGACGCACCGCTGCGTGCGCGGCGAGCATCGGCAGGGCACGGCGTCCGGCCGGCATCGCCTCGCGCTCTGCCCTGGCCGTCTCCCTTGCGTCGAGAACCCCGAGCGTCTCCATCCGATTCAGCACACGGTCGCGAGCCGCTTTCGCGCGATCGGGATAACGATCCGGCCGGTAGCGCTCGGGCGATTGCGGCAGAGCCACTAGCAGAGCAGCTTCCGCTGCCGTCAGCCGTTTCGGTTCCTTGCCGAAGAAAGAAAGGCTCGCCGCCCGCACGCCCTCCAGATTGCCGCCATAGGGCGCGAGTTGCAGATAGAGCGACAGGATTTCCGCCTTGCTCAACGTCCGTTCCAGCGCGATCGCGACGAGCACCTGCTCGCCCTTGGCGGCGAGGCTTCCCGTCGGCAAACGGCCGAGCATCCGCGCGACCTGCATGGTCAGGGTGGAGCCACCCGAGACGATGTGGCGATGGATCAGCGTCTCCCACGCCGCCCGGAGGAAGGCACGCGGATCGACCCCGCCATGGTCGGCGAAGCGCTTGTCCTCCCAGGCGAGCAGCATCGCGAGATAGCGTGGGTCGACATCGTCGGCCCTGGCGTCCAGCCGCCACCGGCCGTCGTCGCTCGCAAACGCGCGCAGCAGGGCGCCGTTCCGATCGACCACCTCGACTCCGGTTCGCGGCGCCTCGAAGGCCGCGATACGCGCCGCGACCGCGCGTTCGAAGGCCGCGAGACCCCAGCCGATCACAACGATCGCGCATAGCAGCAGGATCACCCCCGTCTGCACCAGACGCCTTTGCCGCGACATCGTTCAGCCTCCGGGCAGCGCCGAGGCCATCACCGCAGCGGCCCGACGACGGAAACCCGGCCTTCCGCGGTCCGGCCGCGCCGGCTGGGATCGTACATGTTCTGCACCAGCGCGGCGGGGTGGACGAAGGTGCCCGGCGAGACGGCGCGCACGACATAGGCGAAGCGCTGGGTCGCGGTATCGCCGCCGCCCTGATCGACCGCCGCAAGGAAGCGGTCGGCGCGAAACTCGGTATGGGCCGCCTCGCCGGTCAGTTCCAGCCAGTCGAGCGCCGCCACATCGCCGCCCCGCAGGATCGCCGGATTGTCGATCTCGAAGCCGGCCGGCAGCGGGTCGTCGATCATCAGCCGCGCCGGACCACCGTCGATCGGCGTCATCTCGACGACCGCGACGAACCGCTCCCCCTGGCCGATTTCAGCGATATCCGCCGGTTCGCCGTCCAGCGTGTAGTAGCTGCGAGCGATGGCGTAGCCGTCGGCCGACGCGGGCGGCGCGATACGCGGCACGCCGCGCAGCGTGATGTCCGCCGCAACCGGCGTCGTGGCGCGGTTGGCGACATCCAGACCCGGCACCAAGTCCTCGGCGTCGAAGGACGCCGTATAAGGCCCGTCCACATCACGGCCGGAGACGGTCAGCTTCGGCGGATTGCTGGCCAGCAGCGCGTGCGCGGCCAGCAGCGACCAGGCGTCCTCCTGAGTGCTGGTGTAGCGCTGGTTCTGCCGCGCGGCGTTCACCTGTTGGACGAGGTCGTCGAAAGACAGTCCGTCGATGTCGGTCTCCAGCCCCAGCGTCAGGATCGCCGCGTCGTCCCTGAGCGGCGTCCCGTAATCCGTGCGACCGGAGTTCACCGCTTGCCACTGGAGCGCATCGGTGATCGCCGCGCGAAACACCCGCTCCGCTCGCACCCGGTCACCATAGAGTGCCAGCGCGGCCGCGATCTGCCCCTTGGCCAGCGGCGTCGGGAAATTCGACAGCTCGTTGTCCGAATAGTAGCGCAGGTCGCCGATTGCCGCCCGGCCGTTGCGCGCCAGCACGTAGGTGGCATAGGCGACCGGCCCCCAGTCGGGCGCGTCCGGCAGATAAGCCAGGCTGTTGCGCAGATTGTCGATCGCCTGCGCGAAGCCCTCCTCCGGTACCGTGTAGCCGGCCTCGCGCGCGCGGGTCAGGAAATCGGTGACATAGGCGTCGAGCCAGAGATCGCCGAAATCCGGCCGCCACAGGCCGAAGCCGCCGTTCGACGACTGGTTGGCAAGCACGCCGGTGATCGCGTCGTCGATGCGCTTTGTAATGTCTTCCGTGCCGCCGAAACCGGCAAGACCGGCGGCAAGGATGGTCCGGTCGAGATAGATCAGCGGCATCGCGCGGCTGGTGATCTGCTCGGTGCAGCCATAGGGGTAGAGGTCGAGCGCCCGCACCACCCCGGCCACGTCGAAGCGCGCCGCGCCGGTGACGCTGACGGTCGCGGCCGCGGTGCCAAGAACGAAATCGTCGAAGAGATTTGCGTCGAGATCGAGCCGGCCGCCATTGGCCGCCAGCGTCACGGTGCTCTTGTCGATGGTCTCCGGTGCGATCGAGCGAACCGGTAGCGCAAAGCTTTTCGACAGGATCTCGCCACCCGGCAGGGTGAGAACGAGGTCGAAGCTGGCGTCGCCCACGGCCTCGGCCGTGACCGGAACCAAAATCCGCTCCCGTGCGCCCTTGGCCAGGTCGAAGCGTTTGGTCGCCTCTTCGCCGAGGGAGACGATGCCGTCTCCACCGGACAGAACCAGCGTCACCTCCCCGATCGCCCCTTCCACATGCGTCACGTTGATCGCGATGCGGGAGGTATCGCCCGGTGCGAGGAAGCGCGGCTGGCTGCCCGCCAGGACGACCGGGTCGCGCACGACCATCTCGGCATTCGCCTCGCCGACGCCGGTCTTCGTCCAGGCCAGCGCCATCAGCTTCAGCGTACCGTTGAAATCGGGAACGTCGAGCGTGATCGTCGCCTTGCCGTCGTCTTTGACGGTCACGAGGCCAGAGAACAGCGCCACCAGATCCTCCATCGGCGGCGGGCTCTGATAGCTCGCGCCCGCGTCGCCGCCTGAGCGCACCGTGCCCGGCGCGCCCTGCATGCGGTCGATCAGCTTGGAGTAGAGATCGCGGATTTCGACCCCGAGCCGGCGCTTGCCGAAATAGTAGTCCGACAGCGACGGCGGCTCGAAACCGGTGATGTTGAGGATGCCGACATCGACCGCGGCCAGCGTCACATAGGCCGTCTCGCCCGGCTCGACGCCGTCGACCGCAACCGAAACGTCAACGCTCTGCCGCGGTGTGATCTTGTCCGGCGCCGCCAGCGAGACCGTCAGAGCGCGGTCGCCCGGATCGACGCTGGCATGGGCAAGGCCGATCGCCCGACCGGGCATCCGCTTGGCGTCGATATCCATCGGCCGGTAGACGATGGCGGCGATATAGGCGCCCGGCCCCCAGTCGCGCGTGACCTCAAGCGTCACCTCGCCGCCATCGGCGCCGATTTCAGCGGTCTTGGTGGCGATGACGCGCTCGTCCATCACCAGCACTTCCGCCGTTCCGGCAAAGCGCGGTTCGATATGGACGATCGCCGTGTCGCCGACGCGATAGCGCGGCTTGTCGAGCGAGACCTTGGCCATGTCGGGCGTGTCGAGCGACGACGCCGCGACGTACCAGCCGGCCTCGAAACCGACACTCGCCGGCACCGCCGCCCCGGCAGGATCGCGGACGACGAACTCGTATTCGCCCCACTCGACGGGCAGCGACAGGGCTGCCGGCTCGTCCTCGCCGATGTCGATCGTACCGCTGGCGATCCGCGCGGAGGTGCGCACCGGCTCGTAGTTCCAGCTGCCGTTGCTCGCATACCATTGGAACCGCGTCGTGACCTTGTTGAGCACCCACACAGCGCCGGCAAGCGGCGTCCGCGCCCGGTCCGCGTCGATCGCGATCAGGTCGAATCCCGCATCGCTTCCCTCGCCGACCGACCCGTCGAAGCGCGGCTTGATGCCAAGACGCGGCTGCGCCCCAGCCAGCGGCAGGGTCAGCGTCCGCTCGACGGGGCGGCCGCTGGTGTCGACGACGCGAACCTGCAGCGAGGCCTCGAGTGGTTTCGTGGTCACCGGCGGCGCGAAGGGGGCGAGCGCGATCGTGGCATTTCCCTCGGCGTCTGTCGTGGCGCCGTCGAAGGGCTGGCGCATGGCCGTCGTGTCGTCCTCGGCGAGGCCGAAGCGATAGCCATCGAAACCCGCAATGCTTTCGTCGGCACTCAGGACGGCCTCGCCATTGACCTCCAATTCGCCGGCCGGCGCGCCGAACAGATAGCGCGCCGCGACGTCGATCGCCGGCGGCGCGGCAGGGTCGAGAATATCGGCGGACGCGGTCAGCGCGAAATCGATCTTCTCCGGTTCGAAATCCTCGACGATGAGGCTTTCTTCCGCGAGCGCCGGCTGCTTGGGATCGGTGTGCAGCGCCACCTTCCAGATCCCGCGCATGGCGTTGGCGGGCAGGTCGAGCCCGAAGGCGAACCCGCCGGCGCCTTCGTCGGTGACCTGCCGGCGACGGTATTCGACGCCATCCGGGCGGGTGACGATTTCCGTGAGCGTCAGCCCCGTGACGGCCTCGCCCTTGGCGTCGCGCACAAGCCCTGTGAAGAACGCGATCTCGCCGGTCCGGTAGATGCCGCGCTCGGATGTCAGGAACACATCCAGCGGACCGGCAGGCGGCCGGCCGTCGACGCCTCGGTCTGTCAGATCGAAAGGCGGCTGGGTGAGATCGAGAAAGACGAAGTCGGAACTGCCGTTTTCCGCGGTCAGCACCGCCGGTCGGTCGCCGCCGGTACCGCGCAACAGCCCCGCCGGCAGCCGCGCATGGCCGGCCGCGTCGGTGGTGGCGGAGCCGAGAATCTGATTGTTCGCGGCGACGAGTTCGAGTTCGACGCCGTCGATCGGTTCGGCGCTTCCGAGCGAGCGCGCGAAGACGTGAAAACCGTCAGCCGCGGCGAAGCTGGTCAGCCCGATGTCACTGACCACGAACCACTGGGTGGCGAAACTGTCCTGATATTGCGGGCCGTTCTTCGCCTTGGCGGACAAGATGTAGACGCCCGGCTTGATATCGGGCGCGATCGCCGACACCGGGATCGCCGTCGTCACTTCCTGGTTCGTCTCGCGGGCAACCGTCACGGCTCCCGTCCAGACATCCTCGCCGCTGCTGCTGGCGACCTCGTCGATCTGCCAGTCGGAGAGCTGGCGCAGGAAGCGTTCGTCGCTGATCGCCCGCGACAAGGCCCGGTCGCCGATCCGCTGCAACCGCGCCTCGATTTCGTCGGTATTGATCGTCGTCACCGGGATCGTGGCCTCGCCGCCCGCCGGCAAGACATAGGCAGTGGTGGCAAAGCGCACGGACGGATCGCGATCACGCACATAGACGATGGTCTCGACCGATTTCGTCAGCGTCTCGCCGTCGGCAGAAGTGATCCCTGGACGGGCCACGATCCGGTAGCGTTCGCCGTGCTTGACCCCGTCGACGCAGATCTGCGAGCCGCTCGCCGACACCGGCAGCGTTTCGCCGTTCTCCACGCGCACATAATCGCCGACATTCTCCGAGCTCGTTAGCGCAGTCGACAGGGCGTCCGAGAAATTCAGGCAGATCCGCGGGTTCGCGGCATTGTTGTCGACGGCATTGTCGACGATCCGGAAGCCGTGCTCCGCCACGACGACTTCGAGGCGCGAACGCGCGGCGCTTGTTTCAGCAACATCGAGGCTCCGCCGGTAGGTCTTGATGGCAAGCTTCCAGTTCTCCGCCGCCTCATAGGCTTGGCCGAGCGCCCGCAGCGCCTCGGCCCGCTCGTCGTCGCCGGGCGCCGTCAAATAGGCGTTGATCGCGCCGAACTCGCGCAGCCGGTCATTGGTTGGCCGGTCGCCATATTGTTCGGGATTATAGGCCAGCGCCGCCTCGGCGAGGCCCTGCCAAGTGCGATAGGCCAACGGTTCGCGCTTCAGCGCCTCGCGCCAGATGCGGATGACATCGGGATAGGTCAGCGCCGCCGCGGCGTTTCCGGCAAGTTCGTCTACCGATTGATCGTCATACGCCGCATCGCGCTCCTCGTCGGCGAGTTCGAAGCGCAGACGCTTGGCTTCGTCGATGGCCGACTGCGGCAGAAAATCCAGTTCCGCCGCTCGCTGCTCGAGGCTGTTCTCATCGGCTGCGGTCGCCACGACAATCTTGCCGGAGACGGCGCCCGCGACGGTCCTGAGTTCCCCGATCTCCTCCTTCAGGAAGCACCACTGGCTCTTGGTATTGAGCGTGAACGCCTTGCAGCGATCGTCGTCCACACAGGCGGCCGTGCAACGGTCGAGATCGACATCCTTCAGTATGTCGTAGTCGCGGCCGAAATAATCGGCGCCTTCGGTCGTGATGACGCGCCGCTCGCCTGCCTCCTGAGCATATGACGACGACCCGATGAGGGTCGCAAAACCGATCGCGATCCCCGCTACAACTATTGGAAGATTGCCGACGCGAACCATGGGATTCTCCCTGTCAACATCGTTCAAGCCTACGACGAAGCAAGGGCGTCCGCCAGCGTATTCCGCGCGCACCGCAGAACGACCTGCCGGCTTTGCCCCTCTACCAAACAAATCGCATTTTAACGACCTGCGACTTTACGTCACCCCTCGCGCGTCATTACCGCTTTATTCAGAAACGCACCGCCATAACCCTATGGGAATCGAGGCGCCCATGCATAGCTCACTTACCAGGAAGATCACCCATGTGCTGATCGGCACGATGATCGTGGCCGCGTCCATCGTCGTCGCCGCCATCGTCTGGATGTCCGTCGAGCACGACAGGCAAGCCGCGGCGAGCTCGAGGACCATGGTCGAAGGGGGTGTCGCCGGCATTGGCGAGACACTCGACACGATAGCCATCGACTATGCCTGGTGGCAGGACGCTTGGGACAACGTGCGCGCCATGAACGACGATTGGGTTCAGTCGAACATGGGTGCGGGTGTCACCGAATCGAGCACGATGGATCTTCTGTTGATCGTCCAGCCTGACAAGACGATCAGATATGGCTGGGACACCAATTCCGGCGACACTCCGGATCCCACGGTGCTGCCGCGCGACGTGATCGAGCAGATGGTCGAGAAGATCGACCTGATCCCCATTGATGACGTCACACCCGTCCATATGACGACTCGAGTTGGCGATTCCGTTTACGTGCTGTCGGCGGCAAGGATTTCGCCCGAGGAGTTGAGCGGGATCGCGACGAGTGCGTTTCCCATTGGAATCTTCGGGTTCGTCTTGAGCGACGAGCGCATTGCGGAACTGGGAAGAAAGTTCCTGATCGCGGATCTGACCCTTGCGCCGTATCGCGTCTCGCAAAAGGCAACCAATGTCTTGCGGGCCGATAACGGCACGCCGTTGGCTCAGCTCGAATGGACTCCGTATCAACCTGGCGATCGGCTCCTCCAACAAGCCGCCATTCCCGTCGCCGCCGCTCTTGCCCTCTTCGCCTTGGCCGGCTGGGCTGCAGCGAGAAGCGCTCGCCGGTCGGCCAACGCTCTTGCCGACAAGGAAGAAGAGGCGTCGAGAGCCGCCCGCCATGACGTGCTGACCGGCCTGCCCAATCGGTTGCTGTTCAGCGAGAAGCTCAACCACCCATTGATTGGAGAGACCTGCGCCAGGGGCGAATGCGCGGCTCTTTTCATCGATCTGGACGGCTTCAAGAACGTCAACGACACCATCGGGCATGCCGGAGGCGACGACCTGATCAAGGCGTTCGCGAACAAACTTCAGGCAGTGCTCCCACCGGACTCCTTCGCCGCGCGTGTCGGTGGTGACGAGTTCAATATTTTGATCGCCTCGCCCGAACCGCGGCAAGCCGCCGAGGACCTCGCCGCCGCGATCATTCATGCGCTGAAAACGGACTTTCAGGTCAACGGAAAATCATTCCGGATTTCGGCGTCGATCGGTTACGCCGTTTCCTGCGACGGCAGCGCATCGCCGGCCGAGATCGTCCGACACGCCGACGTCGCGATGTATGAAGCGAAACGTCGGCAATCGGGCGAACCAGTCCTGTACACGCCGGATTATGAGTCCGACCTCTACAAGAACCACAAGATCGAAGAAGCCCTGCGCCATGCCCTAAGCGCCGGCGAACTGGAGGTCCATTATCAGCCGATCGTAGCGGCCGGCACCGCCGAAATGAAAGCGGTCGAGGCCCTTGCCCGCTGGAATTCCTCGGATTTCGGCGCTGTATCGCCGGCGATCTTCATTCCGATCGCCGAGCAAACCGGGCTGATCGTCGAACTCAGCCAATTCATCTTCCGCCGGGTTTTTGCGGACCTCGCTGCGATTCCGGATTTGCGGGTCAGCGTCAACGTATCGCCGGTGCAATTACGCGATCCGATGTTCGTCGACACTCTTGTCGCCATGACGAGCGACGCAAAAATCCCGCTCGAACGCATTTGTCTCGAATTGACCGAAGGAATTCTGGTCACGCATCCCGAACTCGCGCGACAGAAACTCCTGGCGCTGAAGAAGGCTGGCTTTACCGTGGCCCTCGACGATTTCGGCACCGGCTTTTCGTCGATCGGATATCTCCGTCAACTGCCCTTCGACACGTTGAAGATCGATCGCAGCTTCATTTCCGAAATGACACGAAGTCCGCAGGCCGCAAGCCTCGTTCACTCCATCATCGCGCTGGGAAAGGCGTTGGATCTCAGCGTGGTGGCAGAGGGTGTCGAAACAGCCGACGAGCATCAGCTGTTGCGCCTGACGGGCTGCGATTACTTGCAGGGCTACGCCTTTGGCAAGCCGATGCCGATCGGCGAATTGCGGGATCGCTACAAGCTTGGCGCACAGCCGACGCGCCAAACCGCTTAGCTCGAGAACGATAGCAAGCTTTACGCCGCAAGCGCCGCGATGAGCCGCCGCGCTTCCGCGATCTCGTCCATGTTGATCGCGTGTCCCGGCTCCGGATAGAGCGTTGCCGTGACCTTGGCGCCCCGGCTGCGCAGATGCTCCGCCGTCTCCCTGACGCGCGTCGCGGGAATGAAGGGATCGCGCTCGCTGCACCCCATGAACACCGGCAGACCGACGAGATCGCCTGCGTCCGTCCGCTCCGCCACCGACGGGCCGATCAGCCCGCCGCTGAAGCCGAGGACACCCGCCACGCGCCCCGGATTGCGCGCGGCAAATTCCAGCGCCAGACAGGCGCCCTGCGAAAACCCCGCCAGAACCACGCGCTCACTGTCGAAGCCGGCCTCGGCGAGTGCGTCGAGGATCGTGCCGATCCGCTCGAGCGCGGCCGACAGGAACGGCTCGTTCGCCGCGATCGGCTCCATGAAGGGGCGCGGATACCAGGCGCCGCCCTCGGCCTGCGGCGCGAGCGCGGCGAGACCCGGCAGCGCGATCGCCTCGCCGAGGCTGAGGATGTCCTCGGCCGTCGCGCCGCGCCCATGCAGGCAGAGCATGACGCGCCGCGCCGCGGCGAGGGGCGCGCCTGTATGTTTGAGCCGATGCTCTTTGAGAAGCGCCGTTTCGTCCCGCTCTGTCATGGTCGGTTCCCTCTCCTGTCTCACTTGAGCGGCTTCAAATTGGCTTCGATCTGCGCCCGCTTCGGCTCAAGGAATGGCGGCAGCGACAGGCTTTGCCCAAGGCTTTCCATCGGCTCGTCCACCGCGAATCCGGGTCCGTCCGTCGCGATCTCGAAGAGGATGCCGTTCGGCTCGCGGAAATACAGCGAACGGAAATAATAGCGCTCGACCTCGCCGCTCGACGGCACGCGGAAGCCCTTCACCCGCTCGGTCCATTCGTGCAGCTCCTCGATATCCGCCGCGCGAAACGCCACGTGATGCACGCCGCCGGCGCCCTGCCCGGCCCGTGGCAGGTCAGGCTCGACCGCGACATGCAGCTCCGCCGCGGGGCCGCCCTCGCCCATCTCGAAGGCATGAACGACCGCCCCGTCCGACTCGTAGGTCCGGGCCTTCCGCATGTTCATGATCTCCGTCAGGATCGGTTCCGTCCGGCCAAGCTCGGGAACCGACATGACGATCGGGCCGAGGCCACGGATCTGATGTGCCTCAGGCACGCTGCTGCCATCCCAGGGATTGGCGTCGCCCTTCCCGCCATCGTCGACCAGCCGCAGCCGTTGCCCCTCCGGGTCCTCGAAGTCGAGCGAGGCCCGACCGTCGAGATCGCGGATGTCGCCGACGAGGACGCCCGCCTCGGTCAGACGCCCGTGCCAGAAATCGAGACTGTCGCGGCCGGCGACGCGCAGTCCGGTGCGCGAAATCGCGTTGGTGCCGCGCCGTTCCGGCGCCGCCGGAAAGTCGAAGAAGGTGATGTCGGTCCCCGGACTGGCCTTTCCGTCGGCATAGAACAAATGGTAGGCGCTGGTATCGTCCTGGTTCACCGTTTTCTTGACCAGACGCAGCCCCAGCACCTCGGTATAGAACCGGAGATTGCCGGGGGCGTCGGCGGTAATGGCGGTCAGATGGTGGATGCCCTTCAACGCGATGCTCATGGCGGTTGCTCCGTGCGGTTCAAATTCCTCGACGAAATAAGCGGATTCACACCCCCGATGAAAAGAGGCCGGTTCGTAACGAATCGTCTCTGTTTTGTGAACAGCCGTTTTCACATGCCGAACGGATAGCGGAGCGACGACGTGACTTTCTCCGATTGCACCACCCCCGGAGACCCCGAGACGATCACGCCGGATGCCCTCGCGGACGCGATCGCGGCGCGGCAAAAGTCCGGTCGCCAGATCGTCGCCATTGCCGGCTCGCCCGGCTCGGGCAAGAGCACCTTCGTCGAACGGCTTAGCGACCGCTTGAACACCGCATCGCCGGGTTCGACCGACATTCTGCCGATGGACGGTTTTCATTTCGACGACGCCGTTCTCGCCGCGCGCGGCGATCGCCCGCGCAAGGGCGCGCCGCACACTTTCGACGTCGACGGCCTGGCCGTCATGCTTGATCGGCTGCGGGCCGGCGACGGCCGCGACGTCGCGGTCCCGGTGTTCGACCGGGCGATCGAGATCGCGCGCGCCGGGGCTCGGATCATCGCGGCATCAACTCCCATCATCCTCGTCGAGGGCAATTATCTTCTCCTCGACGATCCCGCCTGGGCACCGCTGCGCCAGCGCTTCGACATGACGGTGATGCTCGCCGTGCCGGAGGCGGTTCTGCAAGCCCGCCTGACCGAGCGCTGGGTTGGTTTTGGCCTCGAAGGCGCCGCGCTTCGCGACAAGATGGACGGCAACGACCTACCCAACATGCGGCTGGTGCTGGAGAAAAGCGTGCCGGCGGATTTTGTCGTCGCGAACGTTTAGGGCTCGTTGCGACCTCGTGGTGGCGAACGGCACAGGCCGGCTCGTGGGGTGCCGATAAACAACATATCATGACGCTGGTCCGTGAAACGCTGCTCGCATCGGTTTGAGCGGCGTTTCTGTTTCCATCTGCCACGCCGTGACTAACCCGCGCGAGTTGAGACCCGTAGGTAAGACATGATATGCAAACGCTCGCTAATCAGCAGGGTGGGGAAATTCGTGGGCGATATTGAACAGCTTCAGGAAGATTTGGACGATCTGAAGAATGTCGAAGATCAAGAAGAAGACGTTTCAACCACCGGCGAGCTGTTCTCGATTTCCTCGTTCGGTGTGGACTATCCGGTCGAAACCCTGGTTTCGAGGATGGAAAAGAAGCTCTTTTACATTCCTCCGTTCCAGCGCGCGTTCGTATGGTCGCAAAACCAGTGCTCGCGGTTTATAGAATCCCTCCTTCTCGGCCTGCCCGTTCCAGGCATCTTCCTGTTCAAGGAAGCGGACACCGGGAAGCACCTCGTCATCGACGGTCAACAGAGGCTTAAATCTCTCCATTTCTTCTCGCAAGGCGTAATCAACAGCAAGGAATTCGCTCTAACGGGTCTTGAGACCAAATTCGGCGGACGGACCTATAAAACACTCGATGAAGCCGACCGGAACCGGCTTAACGACGCTGTTATCCATGCCACGGTCTTCAAGCAGGATTTGCCCGAAGGCGAAATCAACAGCGTCTACGAGGTTTTTGAGCGTATTAACACGGGCGGCATTAAACTCTCGCCGCAAGAGATTCGCTCTTGCATCTGCCATGGAAATTTCAATGATTACCTTCACAAATTGAACGACAATGCGGAATGGCGGGCGATTTACGGGCCCAAAAGCAAACGCCTCAAGGACGTTGAATTAATTCTCAGATTTATGGCTTTCTATGAAAAGGGCAACGCATACCAGAGTCCAATGAAGCATTTCCTAAACGACTATATGAAGGTAAAGCGGGATTTTACGGACAAGCAGCTGCAGGAAATAGGCGACATTTTCACGAAAACTGTTGCCTTCGTGACGCATGCCTTGGGAAACCGAACGTTCCGTCCAGACAGGTCTCTCAATACCGCCGTATTTGATTCCGTATCTTCAGCACTTGCGCACCGTCTAGCGAATAAAGATGCACCGGACGCGGCGGCGGCAGGGGCCGCCTACCAGGCCCTTCTCGACAATTCCCGGTTTGTTGAAGGCTATATCAGGTCCACGGCGGACGAGGAAAACGTAAAAAAGCGCATGGAAGAGGCAGAAAAAGCCTTCGCCGATATATGAAACGACAAGAGCTACAAGCCGAGTTTGACCGCCTCAAAAACCAAATTTCCTACATCAAAAAGAGGTCGGGCAAGGATCTGGATGAACTCATCTCCTTATCCAGCCAGCAAGTGTGCGTTTCGATTTGCGGGAGCCTGGAGCAGTGCCTCAAGCAGATATTTATCGAGTACGCAAAACGGCGATCGAACAGCCGGATTTATAGGCCCATCGAAAAAATCTGTGAGAGCTACCAGAACCCCAAGACGACCAAGATTCTCGACCTCATTAGCCTGTTCGACGCCGATTTTGAAACCGAACTCAGGCGCCAGTGGAATGAGGAGTTAGAGGTCGAAAGGCAGCACATTGACAACATGGTAGATGACCGCATCACGATTGCGCACCGGAAGCGTGTCCACGTCAATGTATCCTCCTCAAAACTGGAGGACTACTTCAAGGCCTATAGCGGCTTGCTCGACCGCGTGTACATCCATTTTCTCGGGCCTTAGGCGGCACTCATAAACGAGCCTTGCTGATAATATTCAGCGTTTGGGGGTTATGCTCGCTACTCCCGACACGGTCCAAAAATATCTGCATGAGGACAGGCGAGCGGGTTTGCAGCCAACGTCCGCTCGTGGCGCGAAGCTCACGCAACACACGCAAAATCCGGACCAAGCGATTCCCGCCCGAAGCGGGCAGCGACTATATCAACATCACCACTCCACCCTAAAACTCGATCCCCACCTGCGCCTTCACGCCGGAGCGGAACGGGTGCTTGATCATCTCCATCTCGGTGACGAGGTCGGCGATCTCGATCAGTTCGTCCTTGGCGTTGCGGCCGGTGACGACGACATGTTTCATCGCCGGCTTGCCCTTGAGGAATTCGACCACTTCGGCGATGTCGAGATAGTCGTAGCGCAGGACGATGTTGAGCTCGTCGAGCAGCACCAGCTGGTGTTCGTCATCCATGATCAGCGCCTTGGCCCGCTCCCAGGCGGCCTTGGCGGCGGCGATATCGCGCTGGCGGTCCTGCGTCTCCCAGGTAAAACCGTCGCCCATCGCGGTCATTGTCACCTGGTCGGGAAAATGCTCCAGCACCTTGCGCTCGCCGGTCTCCCACTTGCCCTTGACGAACTGCACGATGGCGACCTTCATGCCGTTGCCGAGCGCCCGGAAGACGAGACCGAAGGCGGCCGTCGACTTGCCCTTGCCCTTGCCGGTATGGACGATCAGCAGCCCCTTCTCGATCGTCTTGGTGGCGAGGATCTTGTCGCGCGCCGCCTTCTTCTTCTTCATTTTCTCGGCATGGCGGGCGTCGAGGTCCTCCTCCGACATCCCGTCCGTAATTTTGGCCTTGTCCGTCATGTTGCGCCCTCCGTATCCGCATCATCCAGCCCGTCCATAACACCCAGCTCGGCCCGCGCCGAGTTGGAGCGCGGCGTCCACAGGCCCCGGTCGATCGCCTCGGCCAGCCGGTCGCTCATCTCGCGATAGGCGTTCGGGTTGTTCTCCAGCATGAAGGCGCGCACGTCGTCATCGGCGACGAAGGCCTGATACACCGCATCGAAATGATGATCGCGCACCGCGCCCGTCGTCGCCGAGAAGGCGAACAGATAGTCGACCGTCGCGGCGATCTCGAAAGCGCCCTTGTAGCCGTGGCGCATGATCCCGGCGATCCATTTCGGGTTGACGACGCGGGCCCTGACCACCCGGCCGATCTCCTCCTCCAGCGTCCGCACGACCGGCCGCTCGGGCCGGGAATGGTCGTTGTGATAGACGACGGGCCGTGCGCCGGAGACATGCTCCACCGCCGCCGTCATCCCGCCCTCGAACTGGTAATAATCGTCGGAATCCAGAAGGTCGTGCTCGCGATTGTCCTGATTCTGGACCACGGCCTCGATGCCGGCAAGCCGCGTCTCGAAACTCGCGCGCTCGGCCTCGCCTTCGGCGTCTGCCCCGTAGGCATAGGAGCCCCAGACGAGATAGCTTTCCGCAAGATCACTCTTGTCGTCCCAACCCTTTTCGTCGATCAGCGCCTGCAGCCCCGCCCCGTAGGCGCCGGGTTTCGATCCGAAAATCCGGAAGCCGGCGCGCTTGTCCGCCTCCTCCGGCGACTGTCCCTCCGCCAAGAAGGCCTGCCGCTCGGCCGTCATCCGCGCGGCGATCGGGTTGTCGCCGGCTTCCTCATCCAGCGCGCCGATCGCCCGGACCGCCCGGTCGAACAGCGCGATCTGGTCCGGGAAGGCATCGCGGAAGAAGCCCGAAATGCGCAGCGTCACGTCGACCCGTGGCCGCCCGAGTTCGGCCAGCGTCACGATCGCGTAGCCGGTGACGCGCCGCGAGGCCCGATCCCAGACCGGCCGCGCCCCAACCAGCGCCAGCGCCTGCGCGATATCGTCGCCGCCGGTGCGCATGTTGGACGTGCCCCAGGCGGTGAGCCCGATCGAACTTGGCCATTCGCCGTGATCCTGAAGGTGGCGGATCACCAGGAGTTCGGCCGACTTCGCGCCGAGATGCCAGGCGGCTTCGGTCGGCACCGCGCGGGTGTCGACCGAGAAGAAGTTGCGGCCCGTCGGCAAGACGTCCGCCCGTCCCCGCGTCGGCGCGCCGGACGGACCCGGCGGCACGAAGCGGCCGGAAAGCCCGGCGAGCAGCCCGGCTATCTCGGCCGACCCCGATTCCGTCACCGCCGGCTTCAGCCGCGCCGTCACATCCGCCATGACGACGCCTGTGGATTGCCACTCCGGTTGGGACGCGATCTCGCTGGCGACGAGCTTGGCCGCCAGGAGTTCGATGCGCTCCACCGTATCGCCATTCGTCCGCCACGGGTCTGTGGACAGGCTGTGGAGAACCTGTGGACGCGGCCCCTCCCACGGCGCCGCCATGTCGCAGTCGAGCGGATCGAAGACCTGCGCAACGGCAGGCCGGATCGGGCCGGGCCCGAAGCCGCGTTCTTCTCCCCCGGGGGGAGAAGTCCCGGCAGGGGATGAGGGGGGCTGCTCCAACGTCTGAGGAGTGGCGACAGAGGCCGCAGCGCGCGCACTCCCCGCCCCCTCACCCGGCTGCTCGCTCCCGCTCGCATCCACCCTCTCCCCGTTGGGGCGAGGAATGGCGCCCCTTTCGGCATCGCCCACACCCAACAGATCCTCCGCGATCGCCCGGTGCAGCGACGCCTCGCCCGGCTTCGTCCCGCGCGGCAGCCGCGCCAGCGCCACGACGAGATCGGTCAACAGCCGCCCCTCCGGCGCCAGTCCGAAGACATGCAGGCCGTCGCGGATCTGCATTTCCTTCAGGTCGCACAGATAGGCGTCGAGCTTTTCCAGCGCCGTCTCCTCGGCGTCCTTCGCCGCGATCCCCGCGTCGTGGTCGAGACCGATGTCGCGGACCAGATCGAGAATGCGCCCCTTCAACAGCGTCAGCCGGCGCGGGTCGGTGCCGGCCGCCTCGTAATATTCGTCGACCAGCGCCTCCAAATCCCGCAGCGGCCCGTAGGTTTCCGCCCGCGTCAGCGGCGGCGTCAGATGGTCGATGATGACGGCGCTCGTTCGCCGCTTGGCCTGCGTGCCCTCGCCCGGATCGTTGACGATGAACGGGTAGAGATGCGGCAGCGGCCCGAACACCGCCTCGGGAAAGCAGGTTTCCGACAGCGCCAGCGCCTTGCCCGGCAGCCATTCGAGATTGCCGTGCTTGCCCATATGGACGACGGCGTCGGCATAATATTCGGTCCTGAGATAGGCATAGAGCGCCAGATAATTGTGCGGCGGCACGAGGTCCGGCGAGTGGTAGGTCTCCTTCGGGTCGATGTTGTAGCCGCGCGCCGGCTGGATGCCGACCAGCGTCTCGCCGAAACGCGCCAGCGGCAACGCGAAGGCCGCCTCGCCGCGATGCGTCACCACGAACGGGTCGCTCTCCGGCGCGCCCCAGCGTTCCGTCACCGCCGACCGCACGGCTTCCGGCAGTCCCGCGAAGAAGCGTCGATAGGCCTCGACCGATAGCGTCTCGCGCACCTCCCGCATCGCGGTGCCGGCATTGGTCGGCCCGGCCATCAGATGATCGATCAGGGCGTTGCCGGTCTCCGGTACGTCCGCTACCGCGTAACCCGCTGCGGCCATCGCCTTGAGAACCTCGATCGTCCCGGCCGGCGTGTCGAGCCCCACTCCGTTGCCGAGCCGCCCGTCCCGGTTGGGATAGTTGGCGAGCAGGATCGCCACCCGCCGCTCGGCCGCGGATTTGCGCCGCAGCCGCGCCCATCGGGCCGCGAGCTCGGCGACGAACGCCACGCGGTCGGCCACCGAGCGGTGCGCGACGATGTCCGTCTCGGTGACCGCGTCCCATTCGCCGGCCGACTTGAAGGCAATGGCCCGCGACAGAACCCGGCCGTCGACCTCCGGCAGCGCAACGCTCATCGCTAGATCGCGGGCCGACAGCCCTTGCGCGGATGTCTTCCAGCTTTCCGCCGACCCGCTCCCGAGAACCGCCTGCAAGACGACCGCCCCCTGTTCCTCGAGCACGGTCGGCACCCGTTCCCCGCCCGGCGAGGACACGGCGAATCCAGTCAGATTGACGACGACGTCCGGAGTCTGGCCCGCAAACAGCGCCCGCACCGTCTCGATCGACACCGGGTCCTTCAGGCTGGAAACGAAGATCGGCAGCACCTCCAGCCCTCGCGCCGCCAGCTCCCGCGCCAACGCCTCCACCGGCTCGGTTTGCCCGCTCTGCACCAGCGCCCGGTAGAACACGATCGCGGCAAGGGCGCGCGCGCCCACCTCCCCATCAAGGGGAGGGTGAGAAGCCCCAATCTCCAGCACCCCAGCCTTTAACAGCGGCTGCGCCTCGGCCGGCCATTCGCCGCCGCCAAGGATCGCGCCGCAGCCCTCCAGGAATTTCCCGGCATTCGCCGCGCCGCCCTCGACCAGATACCGCCAGAGCCGGTCGCGTTCATCGAGCGGGATCGTGGTGTAGCGGTCGAGCCCGTCATCCGGCTTGTCGTCGCCGGGCAAGACGGCGAGCGCGGCTCCGCTCGCCTGCGCGTTGGCGAGCAGCGCATCCAGCCCGTAGGGCCAGTACGCCGCGCCGCCGAGCAGCCGCACCACGACGAGCTTGGCGTGGCGCAACGTTCGCTCGACATAGACATCGACCGACATCGGATGCTTGAGACGCAGGAGATTGGCGAGCCGCAGCGTCGGGGCCGCATCGCCGAGGCGCCGGGCCGCCGCCGCAAGGCTGGCGATCTCCGTGTCGGCCGCCGACAGCACGACGACATCGGCCGGCGACTGGCCGAGGTCCACCGCCTCGCCGCCGTCGTCGATCGTGCCTTTCTGGGCGAGAAGGAGATGCAAGGAAAGCGCCCGCTACTCGGCGGCTTCTTTTGCCGCGCTGCCGGCCAGCGCCTGAATCTCGGCCTCGATCCGCACCGCGTCGAGGCCGTCGTGCAGCCCGATGACGACAAGACGCGTGGCCCGGGTTTCGCCGGGTGCCCAGGCACGGTCGAAATAGGTTTCGATACGCTTGCCGACCGCCTGCACGACCAGCCGCATCGGCTTGCCCGGCACGTCGGCGAAGCCCTTCAGCCGCAAGATGTCGTGGGTCGCGATCAGTCTGGACAGCCCCTTCGCGAAGGTCGCGGGATCAGGAACAGTGCCGGCATCGACGACGAAGCTCTCGAACTCGTCATGGTCGTGATCGTGCGCCTCGCCTTCATGCTCCAACTCGTGATGCGATTTGCGCTCGGCGATGAGGTCTTCCGTGCCGGCCGCAATGCCGAGCAGCACGTCCGCCGGCAGCTTGCCGCCCTCCGCGGTGACGATCTTCACCGCGCGCGCGCTCTTCTGCCCGATCTCACGCCACACCCGTTCCAATGTCGGCGCGTCGACCAGATCGGCCTTGTTGAGGACGATGAGGTCGGCTGCTGCGATCTGGTCCTCGAACAGCTCCTCCAGCGGGTTGTCGTGGTCGAGGCTCGCGTCCGCCGCCCGCTGGGCCGCGACCTTTTCCTCTTCGTCGGCGAAGCGGCCGTCGGCGACCGCCGCTGTATCGATCACCGTAACGACGCCGTCGACTGTCACCCGCGTCTTCACCTCCGGCCAGTTGAAGGCCGCGACCAACGGCTGCGGCAAGGCGAGACCCGAGGTTTCGATAACGATGTGATCGGGGACGCGCTCGCGCTCTAAAAGCTTGGTCATGGTCGGGATGAAGTCGTCGGCCACGGTGCAGCAGATGCAGCCATTGGTCAGTTCGACAACGTCGTCCTCGCTGCACGTTTCGATTCCGCAGCCCTTGAGGATGTCGCCGTCGACGCCGAGATCACCGAACTCGTTGATGATCAACGCGATCTTCCGGCCACCGGCGTTCTGCAGGAGGTTGCGGATCAGCGTCGTCTTGCCGGCTCCGAGGAACCCGGTGATGACGGTGGCGGGAATCTTCTGGCCCTGCATGGAGTGCCTCCGTTGTCGCGATCGCCTCGACCTTGGCGGTCGGCGATCAGCCCTTCAATATCATCGGTAGGCCGGCGGTGACGAAGAGGACCTTCGCCGCGACCGCCGCAACCGCTTGGTGCAATCGGCCCGCGTGATCACGAAAATCACGGGCCATCTCGTTCTCCGGCACGATCCCGAGCCCGACCTCGTTGGAAACGAGGATCACCGGACCCGGAAGCCTCGCGGCGAGGCAGTTGACCAGCGCCTGACATTCCGCGGCGATCGGACGCCCCTCCATCATGAGGTTGGTCAACCACAGCGTCAGGCAATCGACGAGGACCACGCGCTCTGGCCCCGCTTCTCGCCCGATCGCGGCAACCAGATCGAGCGGCACTTCAACCGTTCGCCAGCCGTTGCCACGTCGCCCCTGGTGCTCGCCGATACGCGCCTCCATCTCGGCGTCGAAAGCCCTGCCGGTCGCGAGATAGACGGGAGCAAGACCGCTTGCTTCGGCCAGTCGCTCGGCAAGGGCGCTCTTGCCGGAGCGGGCGCCGCCAAGAACGAGAGTGACACCATCGCCGAGCGCTATACTCACGCCGCGCGCGTCCCGAACCGGTCCATCGCGAGGCCAACGCCCAGCCCCAGCAGGACCCAGAACACGGCCGTCGTCGCCAGCGAAATGACCGCGAACTCCGCCGCAAGGGTCGGCGGAACCGGGCTCGTCAGGTCGGCGATATGCGGCGCGCCGACTACATGCGGCACGGCAAGCATCACGATTGCGGCCAATGTGGCCCACAGCTCGCGTCGGAACACGAGAAGGTAGAGCGCTCCTGCCGTCAGCGCGACGACGGCAGCCCACCAGACCTGCCGCTCGAACAGATCGGCAGCCGGCATCGCCGGCAATTCCGGTGGCAGTCCGAGCGCGGGCGCCAGCCCCACGATCGCAAAACCAGCCAAACCCCACAGAACGCCGTTCGACCGGGTGATCGCGCGGCCGGTGAGCAGGCTGACGGCGGCAAGGATCAGCGCGAAGCCGCCGCCCGCCACGATATTCGCCGACAACGTGCCAAGCAGGCGGCCGAAGAATGGAGATACGCCCGCCGTTTCGTCGTCCGCCTGCACCGCCGTCTCGTGGTCACTGGCGAGTACCAATTCGGCGCCGAACAACGCCGATACTTGCCGGCTTTCCGTCAGGCCGCTGAGATCGGCACCGGCCGCCCGGTGTCCTGCCGTCCCGCTCTCGTATTCCTCGGCTTGGAGGATGAGCGGAACCACGCCCAGATATTGCACCGGCGTCATCACGACACCGACAAACAGGCCGGCAACCAGCGCGGCCAACAAAAATCTTACAACCATAACGATACCCCTTCCGCGCCGACGAGGTCGGGCGGCTTTGAACAATACGAAAAAGCAAAAGCCCGGTCTGCACTATGGCAGCCGGGCAACCAATGCTTAGTGGCAGGGGAATCCGTAGGAATGCCGGACATCGTGCGCCGTATCATGCACCGCCGCCGAATGGGCGAAACCGATGCCGAAGACGAAAAACGCTCCGAGAGCCAGCGCGGCGAGTCCGGTCGCGATACGCGTCGGTGCTTCGGCTTGGGCGATGCTATAGGTCGTTGCAGTCATATCAACCTCCGTGACGGCCGCGAGATTGCGGCGGTTTCCAAGGCCGGCAGGTCTCCTGGCTCACGGGTCTTCAGTCGCCGCCTCGCCTTCCCGAAGCCGAAGCTTCAGTGGCTTTCCGATCCGTCCGCCGATGCCGGTGACATCGTCGGAACGGGTCGGCGGTGACGACCTCGCCGCTCTACAGTCGCGGGGTCGGCTGCGATGAAGGCCCCCTGCTTGGGTCGGCCCGTCGCATTCCCTCTTCGCCCCAGCCGCTTGGCAGCCGGGGAACCGTCCTTCGACCGGATCGGGCATCTCGCCCATCTCCGATCAATTCGTCACAGTAGCGATCGCGGCCCTTGGCGCAAGCGATTTCGCGCGCAAACAGGGTATCCGAAACGCATCGCGGCCCGGCCGCGCAATGCGCAGCCGGGCCGCTCGATCGTGCTCGATGGAAGGAAGCTGGCGTCAGCGCGCGGCGGCCTGCTCGCAGGCTTCGACGTGCTTGGCCAGCGCCTCGGTCGAGAGAATGGAGCTGATCGTGCGAATGTCGCGGTTCTGGAACTTCGGCGTCTGCTGCAGTTCCTTCAACCGCTCCAGGAGGGTTACTCGGCTCATGCTGGTCTCCTTTTCCTGTCGGGAGCCGCCGCGATCGCGTGCGGTGGGCTCGTTGGGCGAGCGGCCGTCAGGCCGCCCGCACGCTGGCGGTCGTGGGAATCTCGATATCGACCTCGAGGGTCGAAACGTTCTCGCCGCGATCCATTTTGACGCTCACCATGTCGCCATCGACCTGCACATGCTTGGCGATGACGGCCAGAATTTCCTCCCGAAGCAGGGCCACGAGATCGGAGTGCCCGACCGTCGCCCGTTCGTGCGCGAGCAGTATCTGCAGGCGCTCGCGCGCCATCGGCGCCGAGGTCTGTTTGCTGAAGAAACTGAAAAGGCTCATGCCGCCCTCCGTCCGAAGAGTTTGCCAAACAGGCCGCGCCTCTCGCCGGGTATCGACATCGGCACCTGTTCGCCGGCAAGGCGGCGGGCGGCGTCTCTGTAGGCGAGAGCCGGCGCGCTCTGATTCTCGCCAAGCGTCACCGGCGTTCCGAGATTCGACGCCCGCAACACATCCATGCTCTCGGGGATAATACCGAGGAGCGGGATCGACAGGATGTCGAGAACGTCCTCCACCTTCAGCATGTCGCCGCGCTCGGCACGGGCGGGGTCGTAGCGGGTCAACAACAGATGTTTCTCGATCCGCTCGCCGCGCTCCGCCTTGGCGGTCTTGGAATCGAGCAAACCGATGATCCGGTCCGAGTCGCGCACCGAAGACACTTCCGGATTGGTGACGACGACAGCGACGTCGGCATGGCGCATGGCGAGTGTCGCGCCCCGTTCGATGCCGGCCGGACTGTCGCAGATCACCCAGTCGAAGGTCTTTTTCAACTCTTCCATCACCAGTTCGACGCCCTCGGACGTGAGGTTGTCCTTGTCGCGCGTCTGCGAGGCCGGCAGCAGAAAGAGCGTCTCGAGACGCTTGTCGCGGATCAGCGCCTGCGTCAGCTTCGCGTCGCCCTGGACAACGTTGATGAGGTCGTAGACCACGCGCCGCTCGGCTCCCATGACGAGATCGAGATTGCGCAGGCCGACGTCGAAATCGACGACCACCGTCTTCTCTCCGCGCTGGGCCAGCGCCGCCCCTAGCGCGGCGGTGGAGGTCGTCTTGCCAACGCCTCCCTTGCCCGAGGTCACCACGATTACTTTTGCCATCTCGCTCTCCTGCTTTCCGGCCGCTTGCAGCCTCAGCCCAGAATTTCCGCCTTGATCGTATCGCCTTCGAGCCAGACCTGGACGGCCTGGCCGCGGTATGTCGGTTCCATGTCCTCGGCCGTCTTGTAGAGACCGTCGATCGCCACCAGCTCGGCTTCGAGCTTGCGGCAGAAGATCCGCGCCGAAGCGTTGCCGACCGATCCCGCCATCGCCCTGCCTCGGAGCGTTCCGTAGACGTGGATCGAACCGCCGGCGACGACCTCCGACCCCGATGCCACCGATCCCAGAATGGTTACGTCGCCCTCGGGAAAGATCACCGACTGGCCGGAACGCACCGGTTCCGTGATGATGATCGACGGCATCGCCTTGACCGGCTGCGGGTCCGGTGCCTGCGCGGTGGCCGGTTTGCTCGCCGTCTTGGATTTCGTCGATTCGGTCTTTTTCGGCGCGGACTCTGCCACCGGTGGTTCGAAATCGGCGGCAGGTCTGCCGCCCTTCATCGCCGGCGGCATGCCGAAGCCGAGCAGCGATGCGCGCGCGCCTTCGATGCCCATGATCCGCACACTGCGCTCGCCGAGTTCGCCGATCAGCTCCTTCAACTGCGGCTGGTCGATATCGAGCCCCTCGACGTCGAGCACGATCGGCCGCCCCAGGAAAAAACCGGTGGAGCGGGCGGCAAGGTCGTCGAGCCGGGTCAGCCACGCGTCGAAGGGAAGTTCCGGCGCGAGAACGAGGGCGAGAAACGAGCGGCCCTTGAGTCGGATCGGGCGGGTATCGGTTAGGGTCTTGGTCATCTCGGTTAATTTTCGGTTGCTACGGCGATCTAAGCGGGATGGGGTTAACCAGTGCTTAACGCGCGGAGCCTGCGCCGGGCTGACGCGAGTCCGCCCGCTGTGGAGGCCGATTGTGTCGATCCCGAGATCGCAAATGGTCCCTACCGAGGCATCCATCTCAAGCGTGGCCAGCGAGCGGATTGCGCGCCGGAAAACTGCCACCTTGCCTGATTCGCCGGCTTAGTCAGCGGCGAGGCCGAAGCGCGCGCCCTGGTGCTCGCCGAGCTTTGGCGCCGGCCGGTCCAGGGAAAGTTCGGCGTCTCCGTAAACGATCGAAGTACGAACGCCAGCAATGCCTTGTGGCGCAATCTTCATGTTTCGATGCAGGATTTGCGGATCGGAGAAAACGCCCGCGACATCATTGATCGGTCCGGCCGGCACTCCGACCGCCTCGAGTCCCGCCAGGAGGTCGTCGCGCGTCCGCGCAGCGATCGTCGCCGTCAGGATCGGCGTGAGCGCGTCGCGGTTCGCGACCCGCGCCTCGTTGGTCCGATAGCGTTCGTCCATGGCAAGATCACCCAATCCGAGCACGCCGCAGAGCCGCTCGAATTGGCGGTCATTGCCGCAGGCGACGATGAGGTGGCCGTCGACGACCGGAAAGACCTGGTAGGGCACGATATTGGGATGGGCGTTGCCGAGTCGTCGCGGCGCGACCCCTGTGGCGAAGTAGTTCAGCGCCTGGTTGGCGAGGACTCCGGCCATGCAGTCATAGAGGGCCATATCGACGAACTGGCCGCGGCCCGTCCGCTCGCGATCGGCCAACGCCGCCTGGATGGCGATCGTCCCATACAGCCCGGTGAAGATATCGGCGAAGGCGACGCCGATCTTTTGCGGCTCGCCGTACGGCGCTCCGGTCAGGCTCATGATTCCGCCCATGCCCTGGATCATGAAATCGTAGCCGGCCCGGCCCGCATAGGGTCCGTCCTGGCCGAAGCCGGTGACCGAGCAATAGACGAGGCGTGGATTGACGGATTTGAGGCTGTCGTAGTCGAGGCCGTATTTCTTCAGGCCGCCGACCTTGAAATTTTCGATCAGAACGTCCGCCTCGGACGCCAATTCGCGAACCTGCGCCCGCCCCTCCTTGGTGGCAAAATCCGCCACCACCGACCGCTTGCCCCGATTGCAGGCGTGGAAATAGGCGGCCGTCCGCTCGCCGTCCCGTTCGATGAAAGGGGGTCCCCAGCCGCGCGTATCGTCACCGGCTGGGCTCTCCACCTTGATCACGTCAGCACCGAGATCGGCCAGCGTCTGACCGATCCACGGTCCGGCCAGGATGCGCGCGAGTTCCACGACCTTCAGGCCGGTGTGGGGAGATTGGCTCATAAAGTCGCCGTGCCGCTCCCGGCGCATCCTGTCAAGCAGTGCCGGCTTCGATGCGGCCGCTTTAGCCGCCCGCAAACGCGTAGGGCTCAGTCGACGAACGCCCGCTCCACCACATAGGTTTCCGGCCGGCTGTTGGCGCCTTCCACGAAGCCGCGTGCGTCGAGCAGTCTCTCTGTATCCTTCAGCATCGCCATGGAGCCGCAGATCATCGCCCGGTCATCGGTCGGATCGAGTGGCGGAATGCCGAGTTGGTCGAACAGGCGACCGGTCTCGATCAGCGTGGTGATCCGGTGACGGCGGGTTTCGCCCTCCCGCGTCGCGCTGGCGTGAAACAGCAGCTTGTCGCCGATGAATTCGCTCATCAGCTCGTCCGAACGGGCCGCCTCGACCAGATCCCGCCCGTAAGCCAGTTCGGCCTCGAACCGGCAGGTCTGGGTGAGGATCACCTGCTCGAACTTCTCGTAGGTCTCGGGATCGCGAACCACTCCCGCGAAAGGCGCGATACCGGTGCCAGTGGAGAACAGGAACAGCCGTTTTCCGGGCTTCAACGCGTCGAGCACCAGCGTGCCGGTCGACTTCTTGCGCATCAGCACGGTGTCGCCAACGGTAATCTTCTGCAGATGCTCGGTCAGGGGACCGTCGGGCACTTTGATCGAGAAGAACTCCAGTTCCTCGTCCCAGGATGGGCTGGCGATCGAATAGGCGCGAAAAACAGGCTTCTCCGCGTTCGGCAGCCCGATCATGACGAATTCGCCCGAGCGGAACCGGAAGCTCTGCGGCCGGGAGATGCGGAACGAGAACAAGCTGTCCGTGTAGTGCGTGACCGACGTCACCGTTTCAGCGAAAACACCTGCCGGAATCGGAAAGGCGGTTTCCGGCGTACGTTCCATCTGGAGAGCGAGAGAACTCATCGGGTTTCGTCCTTTTCCATTCGCAATCGGCGCGTTGCACCACTCACAGCGATCCGCCCATCCGGCGTAAGCGCTCGCGCCCGTCTGCCGCCGGCTCTTCCATCCCGTTTGTCGGGAGAAACGGTTGCCGCACCGCCCGCGACCTCGCCGCCTCACTGATCGTCACGACAGTATATAGTCCCCCCGATACCGCATCGCAGCGTCGTGCGTTCCAAATTCCCGCTCGCTTGTGAGAAATTTTCGCGCTGGGTACGCTGCAAAGGTGGGTTGGGTCTCCACGGCGATCGTCATGTATCCGGATTGCCCCGCCTATTCGGCCGCCTCCGCCCGCGGCGCTTCCGCCGATTTCGGAACATAGTTCAGCACCGGCGCCAGCCAGCGCTCGACCTCGCCGACGGCCATCCCTTTGCGACGGGCGTAGTCCTCGACCTGATCGCGCTCGACCTTGGCGACCCCGAAATAATACGAGTCGGGATGCCCGATATAAAGGCCAGATACCGACGACCCCGGCCACATGGCGTAGCTTTCCGTCAGCTTCACCCCGATCTTCGCTTCCGCTTCGAGCAGCTGGAACAAAGTCGCCTTCTCGGTATGATCGGGCTGGGCGGGATAGCCAGGCGCCGGCCGGATGCCTGCATAGGGCTCGCCAGCCAGCGCGTCCGGCGAAAAGGTCTCGTCGGGCGAAGTGCCCCAGAACTCCCGGCGCACCCGCTCGTGCATCAGTTCCGCGAAGGCCTCGGCGAAACGGTCGGAGAGCGACTTCACCATGATCGAGGCATAGTCGTCATTGGCCTTGGCGAAGCGGTTGGCGATTGCCTCCTCCCCGATCCCGGCCGTGACCACAAAGCCGCCGACATAGTCCGCCTTGCCGCTGTCCTTCGGTGCGACGAAATCCGCCAGCGCCAAATTCGGGCGATCGCCGCGCTTAGCGAGCTGCTGGCGTAAGGTGAAGAAAGTCGCGATCTCGTCCTGGCGGTCGTCGCCGGTATAGAGCCGGATATCATCGCCAACAGCATTCGCCGGCCAGAAGCCGATCACCGCCTGGGGCCGGAACCATTTCTCCGCGACGATCTGCTTGAGCATCGCCTGCGCGTCGGAAAACAGCGACCGCGCCGCCTCCCCCTGTTTCTCGTCTTCCAGGATCGCCGGATAGCGGCCCTTCAACTCCCAGGTCTGGAAGAACGGCGTCCAGTCGATATAGCGCGACAGTTCCTCCAGATCCCAGTCGTCGAAGACTTTGACGCCGGTAAAGGACGGCGCCGTCGGCTCGAACGCCGCCCAATCGGGCTGGAAGGCGTTGGTACGGGCCTTGGCAAGCGGCAGGCGCTGCTTATCGCGTTCGCCCTTCTCGTGCGCCTCGGCCACCTTGCGATATTCCGCCTGAATGCCGTCGACGAAGCCTGACTTCGCCTCCGTCGACAGAAGGTTGGAAACGACGCCCACGGCCCGCGAGGCGTCGTTGACGTGGACCGTCTGGCCGCGGTGGTAGCGCGGATCGATCTTCACCGCCGTGTGCACGCGGCTTGTCGTCGCGCCGCCAATCAAGAGCGGAATGTCGAAGCCCTCGCGCTCCATCTCGGAGGCGACATGCGCCATTTCGTCGAGCGATGGCGTGATCAGGCCGGACAGGCCGATGATGTCGACCTCTTCCCGACGCGCGGTCTCGAGGATCTTCGCCGAGGGCACCATGACGCCGAGATCGATGACCTCGTAATTGTTGCAGGCGAGGACGACGCCGACGATGTTCTTGCCGATGTCGTGGACATCGCCCTTGACCGTCGCCATCAATATCTTGCCAGCGTTCTTCCGCCCCTCGCCGCCGTTCAGCCGCTTCTCCTCCTCCATGTAAGGCAGCAGAAGCGCCACCGCCTGCTTCATGACGCGCGCCGACTTGACCACCTGCGGCAGGAACATCTTGCCGGCGCCGAACAGGTCGCCGACGATGTTCATGCCGTCCATCAGCGGCCCTTCGATGACGTGCAGCGGGCGCTCGGCGGCCTGCCGCGCCTCCTCGGTGTCGGCGTCGATATATTCGGTGATGCCGTTGACGAGAGCATGGGCGAGCCGTTCGTTCACCGGCTTCTCGCGCCAGGTCAGATCCTTCGCCTTGGCCTCCTGGCCGCCCTGCCCGCGCCAGCGTTCGGCAAGGTCCAGAAGCCGCTCGGTCCCGTCGTCGCTTCGGTTGAGCACGACGTCCTCGCACGCCTCGCGCAGTTCCGGATCGATGGAGTCATAGACCGCCAGCTGACCCGCATTGACGATGCCCATGTCCATCCCCGCCTGGATAGCGTGGTAGAGGAACACGGCGTGCATCGCCTCGCGCACGGCTTCGTTGCCGCGGAACGAGAAGGACAGGTTCGACACGCCGCCCGAGATATGGACATGCGGCAGGGTCGCGCGGATCTGGCGCGTCGCCTCGATGAAGTCGACGCCGTAGCCATTGTGCTCCTCGATGCCCGTCGCGACCGCAAAGATGTTCGGATCGAAGACGATGTCCTCCGGCGGAAAACCGGCTTCTTCCGTCAACAGCTTGTAGGCGCGCGTACAGATCGAAACCTTGCGCTCGATCGTGTCGGCTTGGCCTTTTTCGTCGAACGCCATGACGACGACCGCCGCGCCATAGGCGCGCACCAGCCGTGCCTGTTCGAGAAACGCCGCCTCACCCTCCTTCATCGAGATCGAGTTGACCAGCGGCTTGCCCTGGACGCATTTCAGCCCCGCCTCGATCACCTCGAACTTCGAGGAATCGATCATCACCGGCACCCGCGCGATGTCCGGCTCGGCGGCGACGAGATTGAGGAACTCGATCATCGCCTGCTTGGAGTCGATCAGGCCCTCGTCCATGTTGACGTCGATGATCTGCGCGCCGTTCGCCACCTGGTCGCGGGCGACGTCGAGCGCGGCGGCGAAATCGCCGGCGGTGATCAGCTTGCGGAATTTCGCCGAGCCGGTGACGTTGGTGCGCTCGCCCACATTCACGAACGGAATTTCAGGCGTCAGCGTGAACGGCTCCAGGCCCGACAGGCGCATCAGCGGCCTGATCTTGGGAACCTGGCGCGGCTGATAGCCGGCCACCGCCTCCGCCAACGCCTTGATGTGGTCCGGCGTCGAGCCGCAGCAGCCGCCGACGACGTTGACCAGCCCCTCTGCGGCAAAGACAGCGACCTCCTTGGCCATCGCCTCGGGGCTCTGGTCGTATTCGCCGAATTCGTTCGGCAGGCCGGCATTCGGATAGGCGCAGACGAAGGTGTCGGCGACGCCGGAAATTTCCGCCAGATGGTCGCGCATCGCCGCCGCGCCGAGCGCGCAGTTGAGCCCGATTGTGAAGGGCCTGGCGTGGCGCAGCGAGTGCCAGAAGGCCGTCGGCGTCTGGCCCGACAGCGTGCGGCCGGACAGGTCGGTGATCGTGCCGGAAATCATCAGCGGCAGGCGCACGCCCTTCTCCGCGAAGATTTCCTCGCAGGCAAAGACCGCCGCCTTGGCGTTCAGCGTGTCGAAGATCGTCTCGATGAGGATCAGATCGGCACCGCCGTCGATCAGCCCGCGCAGCTGGTCGCCGTAGGCGATCCGCAGATCGTCAAAGGAAACAGCCCGATAGCCGGGATTGTTGACATCCGGCGACATCGACGCCGTGCGGTTGGTCGGCCCGAGCGCGCCGGCGACGAAGCGGCGCTTGCCGTCGGCCTGTTCGGCGCGGATGGCGGCGCGGCGGGCAAGCCGCGCGCCGTCACGGTTCAGCTCATAGACTTCCGCCTCCATCTGATAGTCGGCCTGGGCGACGGAGGTCGACGAGAAGGTGTTGGTTTCCAGAATGTCCGCGCCGGCGATGGCGTAGGAATAATGGATCTCCTCGATCGCCTTGGGCTGCGTCAGGTTCAGAAGGTCGTTGTTGCCCTGCAGATGGCATTCGCAGGCGCCGAAGCGATGCCCGCGAAAATCATCCTCGCCGAGGCCAAGCAGCTGGATCTCGGTGCCCATGGCACCGTCGAGCACGAGAATGCGTTCGCCCGCCGCCTTGCGCAGCGCGGCAGCCGCTTCCGCAGGCGACCGGCCCTCGGTTAGCGGCCCGAAGAGTTGGTCGAATGTGTCGGTCATAGCGTCATCGATCCCGTTTCTTGCCCGCAGATCACATAAAGATATGCTTATGTCAACAAATCCTCTCGACCGTCCCGTCGCCTGGCTCACGAGGAGTTGGCGCTGGGACCATCATGAGGGAGGAGGAACGGGGGGAGGAATCTTTCTGCGGCGTCTTGCAAGAGAATATATATTCCAAGCATATTAGCGATATGACGATCGAGTGGAATCCGGGAAAGAATGCGGCGCTCAAGACCCGCTACGGCTTCGGGTTCGAGCGTGTCTTGGTGGCGCTCAGCGAAGGGGCGCTTGTCGAAAGACGCGCCCATCCAAGCCGCACGCGCTATGCGCATCAACAGCAACTGCTGGTTCTGATCGATGACTATATATGGGTAGTGCCCTTCGTGGAGCAGGACGGCGGCATCTTTCTGAAAACGATGTTTCCGAGCCGCAAGACAACCCGTACCTTTATGGGGAAAAAATCATGAAGCGACCCGAGCCGAAGCCGATCATCAGCGACGACGAGCGCGAGGACTACGAGGCGAGCGAAAATGGCGAGTGGGTGTCGGTTGGCGATATCGAAACACAACGGGCGCTTTGGGCCGAGATTGCGCGGGCCACGCTCGACGGCAAGCGACGGCGCATTTCCATCGCCATTCCCGAACGCGATCTGGCCCGACTGAAGACCAAGGCAGCCGAAAAGGGCATGCCCTACCAGACGTTGATCAACTCGATCCTGCATGAGTATGTCGAGGGATAATCGCGAGCCGACCGCGCAAATGTGGCTCGCACGGCCTGGAATGGGTCCCGGCGCAAGGCCGGGACGACGCGTGAGAGGAAGGATGACGACGCGTGGAGAACGTCGGCATCCTCTCCGCGCTACCGCCGCTTCAAAGGCTCGCCTGCAATTCGTCCAGACTGCGCCGCGTCGTCTCGACGATCGTGTCGATGTGCCCGGCCTCGATGATCAGCGGCGGGCAGAAGGCCAAAGCATCGCCGATAGCCCGCGAGATGACGCCGTTCTTCTGCAGGATGGCGAAGGCTTGCGCCGCCATCGCGCCGGGCGGCTGCATCGCGACCTTCGCCTTTTTGTCCGTGACCAGCTCGATCGCGCCGATCAGCCCGACGCCGCGAGCCTCCCCGATCAGCGGATGATCTTCGAGCGACTTGAGGCCCGCCTGAAGGTGAACGCCCATCTCGCGGGCGTTGCCGACAAGATCGCGCTCTTCGATGATCTTGAGGTTCTCCAGCGCCACCGCCGCCGCCACCGGGTGACCGGACGCCGTATAGCCGGTACCGAGCGTGCCGATCTCGGCCGACCGGTCGGCGATCGGCCCATAGACCTTTTCGTTGATCAGCAGCGCGGAGATCGGCAGATAGGACGAGGACAGCGCCTTCGACAGCGTCATGATGTCCGGCTCGATCCCATAGGTCTGCGATCCGAACATCTGCCCCGTGCGCCCGAACCCGCAGATCACCTCGTCGGCGACCAGCAGAATGTCGTGCCGCTTGAGCACGGCCTGGATCTTCTCCCAATAGGTCGCCGGCGGCACCACGACGCCGCCCGCGCCCATCACCGGCTCGCCGATGAAGGCAGCACACGTCTCCGGCCCCTCCGCCTGGATCATCGCTTCGAGCTCCTCGGCGCAGCGCGTGGCGAAATCCTCCTCGCTCTCGCCGTCGCGGCCCTCGCGCCAGAAATGTGGGCAGGTCGTGTGCAGGACGCCTTCGATCGGCAGGTCGAAATCGCGGTGATTGTTGACGAGGCCGGTCAGGCTGGCCGAGGCCAGCGTGACGCCGTGATAGCCGCGCATCCGGCTAATGAACTTCTTCTTCTGCGGCTGACCGAGCGCGTTGGAGCGATAGCGCACCAACTTCATCATCGTGTCGTTGGCTTCGGAGCCGGAATTGGTGAAATAGGCCTTCGACATCGGCACTGGCGCCATGGCGACCAGCTTCTCGGCGAGTTCGATCGCAGGCGTATGCGATTTGTGGGTGAAGGTGTGGTAGTAGGGCAGCTTGCCCATCTGCTTCGCCGCGGCGTCGACCAGGCGCTTTTCGCCGAAACCGACGGCGACGCTCCACAGCCCCGCCATCGCCTCGATATAGCGGTTGCCGTCGGTGTCGGTGACGTAGACCCCCTCGCCCTTGTCGATCACCACCGGGCCGTTCGCTTCATGCTTACGGGCATTGGTGTAGCTGTGCAGGTGGAACGCGATGTCGCGCGCCTCGATCGAGTTCGGCTGGACGGTCATGGGGCATCACTCCGGTTGAACGATGATTTTTCGGCGCCGGCTCTCGGCACGGCGCAGGCGTGCTCGTTTGCTGTGGTGCGCCGCCACAAGGCATTTGGTCAACTGACCATACAAAAATTATCGGGCCGCCGGTCGCAGGTCGGGATATCGGTGCCCTAGCGAATAGTCAGCCTTGCGCAAGCTACAAGCGTTACCCATATAAGGATGGTGCAACGCGTCCCTGACACTCAGGTCGATGCGCCTAAGGCCTTTAGCTTCCCGTCCGACCACGGATGTACTGGCGAGTCGGGAAGCGAGGGCCGCACAGTCTCGCAAGAGACGCGGAGCCGCCGGGAGAAATCCAGGCGGCTTTTTCGTTTGTCGCGGCTCGAAGGTCAGTGGAGCTTCGCCGGGAAGTCGGCACCTTCCCCCCGGCGAAGTCGATCTCACGATCGAAGCCCGAAACGCAGCGAACCTCTACTTCTGTTCGGCGTGCGTCGCGCCGGAGCTCAGCACCGCCAGCGCAGCCTCCACCGGGCCGGCTTGCTCGAAGGTGAGGGTCACCGCAATGCTGGCGCCTTCCTCGAACGGCTCGGCGACGTCGAAAAACATCAGGTGTTTTCCTCCCGGCGCCAGCGCGATCGTCTCTCCCGCTGCGATAGCGAGGCCCTCCTCGAGGGCGCGCATCCGCATAACCTCGCCCTCCATCGCCATTTCATGCAGCTCGACCCGTCCCGCTGCGGGTGACGACACCGAGATCAGCCGGTCGGCCGTCGATCCCTGATTGGCGATCGTCAGATAGCCGCCACCGACCTTGGCGCCCGGCAGCATGGCGCGGGCAAAGCCCCCGCTGACAACAAGATCACCGACCGCCTCGGATGCCGTCGACAACGTGGGTGTCGCTTCGACAAGCGTGACATCGGCATGGGCATTGGACAACGGAATGCAGGCGACAAGTGCCGTCGCGAAAACGCGAATGATGAGAATAGTCATGATAATCTCCAGAAAGCAGGTGGGCGCGATTCAACGCGCGACAAAGTGCGGATCCGCTTCAGGAGAGGGTGGGAGGACTTTGTCCGGCGCGCGCAAACAGTGCCAGCGGCCTGCGATCCATCGCGACGGGGGAGCTCGGCAGATCGACGGAGGCGGCGTCGCGGGAAACGGGATGCGCCGCGAGCGGGATCCGGGCGTCGCCGGCGATCCCGGCATGGCAGCAGGCCGCAGCCAGGCACGGGCAGTCGCCCATGCGACCAGCGCCACTCGATGAATGCCCGGCTGTCCCCTGCCCCGTACAGATGACAGCGCCGGGCCCAGCGCCTTGCGCTGCCATCGCGCCCTGCGCCATCCCGCCCAAGAGCAATTGGACGATCAACAGCAACAGCCCAAGCGCGGTAAAGCCGTGGCGCTCGTGCCGCATGACTCTCATCGGACCGTATTGGGCTGGCCGCAGGGACATGAGTCTCGCTAACACAATCGGCCGATGAATATCCTCCGAAAACGTGAGGTGCGCGCGCCGGCTGGGAATCGCTTCGCTGTCACCATGATGTGAACAGGCTTGAGAGCGAGCGGACGAAAATTTTGCGATGCTGCGAAACATCATCACGGCACCACGCGAAGGACCAACACGATGCCAGTCCCGCCAGCCGATTTCGGACGACTGGACACGCTTTTGACTTCCGCGAACGCGGGGGACGAGAATGCGTATCGTCAGTTTCTTGAGGAGGCCGCGAAAATCTTGCGGGGATTTGCCCGACGGAAGGCGCCCGCAAGTGCCAGTGGCTTCGATCCGGAGGACCTCGTGCAGGAAATCTTGATGGCCGTTCATATCAAGCGCCATACTTGGCGAGAGGGCGAACCGGTGGCTCCGTGGTTATTCGCTATCGCCCGTTACAAGGCGATCGACGCATATCGCCGGCACGGGCGCAGGGTGAACCTCGACATCGCGGACTTTACCGACAAGCTTGAGGACCCGGCGGCTGTCCCGACCGCGAACAGGCTCGATGTCACGAAGGCATTGCGGCTGCTCGCTGGGCGCCAGAGGGAGGTCGTCGCCGCGCTGTCGCTCGAAGGACGTTCGGTCGGCGAAACTGCGAACCGGCTGGGCGTGACGGAGGGAGCGGTCCGGGTTGCGTTTCACCGCGGTCTGGCATCGATCGCCGCGAAATTTGGACGAACCTGAATATGGACACGCAATTCCTCATCGAAACGCTTGCCTCCGACCGTGATCGCAAAGCGCACGACCGAGGCCCGTCGTGGTTGTTCCTCGCGGTTCTGGCAGCCGGAACGACCGGGGTCTTCTTCTTCGGCGCGATCGGATTGCGGCCGGACCTCTTCTATGTTTGGGAAACGGCGCGTTTCCTGTCCAAATTCGCCATCACCGGCACTCTGGCCGTCACCGCCTTCCTGGCGATGCGCGCGTCGGCGCATCCGGGCGTGTCCATGAAACGATCTCTGGAGTGGCTGTTTCTTCCCGGCGGCCTCCTCGCGCTCTCCGTGGCGGCGGAACTGTTCGCGCTGTCCCCAGATCTTTGGGCGACCAGTCTGACCGGCATGAACTTCCTGTTCTGCGTGATTGCGATCATTTCGCTGGGGACGCCGCTACTGATTATGTTCCTCTGGGCGCTGCGCCGACAGGCGCCCACGCGGCCGGCTCTGGCCGGCGCGATGGCGGGTCTCGCCGCGGCGTCGATGGCCGCCTTGTTCTATACCGCCCGGTGCCCCAACGACTCGCCGTTGTTCGTGGCGGCTTGGTACTCTTTCGCTTCGCTGATCCTCGTCGCCGCCGGCGCATTCGCAGGCAACCGCGTTCTGCGCTGGTGAACCAAACCTACCCCACCGTCGAACGGGCGAGCCGAGCCCGGCCCGAATAGGCTGCCTGACGTCCTCCCCAAAATAGAATCGAACAAGTTACGCTCAAGACAAGGTGACACCCTTAGCCGTAACCTGTCGTCTTGCCTCGACGAATTCACTTCTGAAAGCAACCGCTTTCCGACTTGAATAGAGGAGGTGAATATGAAGACCGTTCTTATAGGACTGATCATCGCGACTCTAATGCTCCCAGCATCCACCGTCTTGGCCGGCGGCGGCATCATCCCCGGCTCGGAAGATGCCTACCGCAAAGCGGAAGAGAACACCCGCTATGAAACTGCCCTGGGCGTGACACACGGACCGGCGTTCATTTCCAGTGGCTTCCGCTCGTCCACCCGGTTCGGCACGCCGGTTTCGCGGCACGCGTTTGGCAACCGCGTCCGCGTCCCGGGCTCGGAGGCGACTTACCGCGATCTTCAGACCGAGAGCCGGTTGATGCTTATTCGGTCGCAATCGGCGCGCGGCTATTGATTCCGCCCACGTCAAATTTCCATGACGCGATCGGCCCGGCGATGCTGGGCCGGTTTCCGTTTCCCAACGTGGCCGAGGTCGGATTGCGCCGTGCACCGTAACGGTTACGGCTTGACGATCGTATAGCCCGCCTGGTCGAGGCGCATGAGTTCGGCGACCCCTGCCTCCACGACATCCGCGTATTCGACAATCTCCGGCCGAGCGCCTTCCGCCCGCTCCAGCGAGTCCAGCGTGTTGCCGCAGGCCGCGAAACTGACGTTGGGCATGCTCTGATCGAACGCCTTCAGGCGATCCATGACTGGGGACATTTCCGGGCGCAGCATCGGCATGCCAAGCCCGAAAACGACGATGCGAATATCGACCTCTTCCGCTTGATCCGAATAAAAGCGGGACACGTTGGCGGCGATATCGAGGGCCGAACGCATCACGGCCTCGTCGTCAACGGACACCTGAAGGGCCAGTCTTTGCGTGGCGAAGCTGGAATCGTCTTCCGCGCCCTGAGCCTTGGCGGTCGTTGCCCAGCCGCCCGCCAGCATCGGCATCAGTGTAAGCCAGATGCCCACCGCGATAATCTTCGCGGCGGACATGAGTGCGGCGGAATGCAAGGGACGACGACGGTGCATGGCAGAGTCCTCCGGCTGATCGTCTTCAGCCGAGGATATCTCGCGATGACGATGTCAGCACCATCTATTGCCACACCGCGAGATATCCATGCTTGCCGCTCCAGCCCCCGGCGATCAGTCGACGTTGCCGCCGGCTGGGCCCTCGCCCTCGCTGTCGGCCGTGTCCGGCGTGACATCGAGGACCTGCGCCCGCATCGTCACTTTTGCCGGTTCCGGCTTGCAGTCGGTGATGCAGGGATCGCTCGTCTGATAGTGCGCTTCCGCCTCGCGAGTATCCGGGATGAACCCATCCACATTCGGCATTTCGATCGTGGTGAAGTTCTCGTTCGACAGCTCGAACTCTTCATCCGTCACGATATCGTTGAGGTAGAGGATATAGGCGGTCAGAGCGTAGACGTCGTCGTCGCTCAGCGACCGCGCGTTACCGAATGGCATCGCCCGGTAGACATAGTCGTAGACGGTGGACAGATAGGGCCAATAGGAGCCGACCGTCTTTTCCGGACGCTGGCGGGTCAAGGTATCGAACCCGCCGGCGAGCACCGGCCAGCGCCCGCGGCCCTCGCCGAAATCGCCGTGGCAGGACGCACAATTCTCGGTGAAGATCGGCTCGCCCTCGGCAACCGTCCCACGACCGACAGGCAGCCCTTTTCCATCGGGCCTGACATCGATATCCCAAGCCGCGACCTCCTCTTCGGTTGCCGGTCGGCCGAGGCTGAGCGGTCCGCCGGACGGCTCGGCCGCGACAGAAGCCGCCACCGCAGTCCCGCCCGCCTCGTTCTCGGCCGACTTCGTCTCCGGCTGGGTCGGCTCAGGCGTCTTCACCTCCGCCTCGGCGACAGCTTCGCCATCACCGGGCTTCTCGGCATCCGTAGCCGCCGCAGTCTCGCTCGAGAATGTCGCCAGATAGGCGATGACATCGTCGCGGTCGTCTTCCTTCTTGAGGCCCGCGAAACCCATTTTGGTACCGCTCGCAAAGCCTTTCGGGTCCGCGAGAAATTCCGACAGGGTCGCTTCGCCCCACACGACGCCGCCTTCTCCGGCCGTCGTCAAGGCGGGAGAATATTTGTAATCGGCAAGACCGCCCGCGGCCCGCCCGAAAAGCTCGTTCAGCTGCGGACCGATCTTGTTGGCGGCGCCCTCTCCGACCGCATGACAAGCGCGGCACTTGTTGAAGACCTTCTTGCCGGCGTCGGCATCGCCCGCCGCCAGGGCCGGTGACACCAAGACACCGACGATGGCACCAGTCGCGAGCAGGAGCTTAGGAAACTTCGACATTTTCGAGCGCTCCGTCGGTTTGCAGCCACCAGGTCTGGATACCATTATTGTGATAGATTGAGTTTTCACCGCGCGCCGCGCGCAGTTCGTCCTTGGTCGGCTGAACGAAGCCCTTCTCGTCGATCGCGCGCGATTGCAGGAAGAGTTCCGATCCGTCCCAGTCGAAATCGAGATAGAACCGGTGCACGGCCATCGACAGGCTCGGCCCGTCGATCCGCGCTTCGATCCAATTCCGGCCACCATCAAGCGAAACGTCGACGCGCTTGATGCGGCCATTGCCCGACCAGGCCAGGCCAGTCACGACGGTACGTCCCCGGCCATGTGTGATGGGCGCCTGCGGGCTGGGATTGGTAATGACGGACTTCACGTCCATCGCCCAGGTAAAGCGTCGCGCTTCGCCATTGGCCAGAAGATCGGTATATTTCGAGGTCTCCTCACGCTGCTGCCAAGGGGCATCTCCGACCTCGAGGCGGCGCAGCCACTTGACCCACATGTTGCCTTCCCACCCCGGCACGACGAGACGAACCGGATAGCCCTGCTCGGGACGCAGCGCCTCGCCGTTCATCTTCCAGGCGACGAGGCAATCGTCGAGCGCCTTCTCCATCGGGATCGAACGGGTCATCGCCGAAGCATCGGCGCCTTCGGCGAGAAGCCAGGAACCGGCGCTCTTTACCCCGGCTTCCTCCAGGAGATAGCGGAGCGGCGTCCCCGTATACATGACGCAATGCACCATGCCGTGGGTGAACTGACAGCCATTCAGCTGCGAGCCACGCCATTCCATGCCGGTATTGGCGGCACATTCGAGGAAGTAGATCCTGTTCTCACGCGGAAAGCGCTTCAGATCTTCCATCGTGAAGACCAGCGGGCGATCAACCAGCCCGTTGATCATCAACCGATGCTCATTCGGCGCAATCTCGGCGATACCCGCGTGATGGCGCTCGAAGCACAGGCCATTCGGCGTAATGATACCGTCGAGTTCATGCAGCGGCGTGAAATTGACCGAACTCGTCGAATCCGCCGTCAGCCACGAGACGTCGCGCCGAACGACTTCCGACTCATGCGGCGACGGCATTCCGTAAGGCCGCGCGTCGACGCCATCGCCGAGATAACGGTTCCAGTCCTGAACCTCGGTAATCGCCGGATCGCCGCCCGCCGCGGCAGAGGCTTGCCGGCCTCCGATACCCGCAAGCGCCGCGGCGCCTCCTAGCGCCAGGCTTCGCTTCAGAAAGCGTCGACGGGAGGCCCCGTCTCCCGCCTTTTCGGGGCCGTCGATCATTAGTTTCCTCCGAATATCGATATATTCAATAATCAGAATATATCAGCGCGGATCTTGGCTGTCGAGAAGCGAGTTCAACCTTTCAGTTGAACGCTGCGGTTTTGTTCGAGCGACACCGTCGGATTCTTCGCCAGATAACCTTCGACGACGTCCCAGATCGCCGGTCCCTCGGTCCCTTCGTTGACCGAGGCCCATCCGGCGACGACATATTCCCGGCTCGCCTCGATCGACGTTTCGGTCTTGAGGATCGTCATGTCGGAAATGCGCGAGCCGATCTCCTTGGTCGGATCTATCCCAAATCCCATACCGCCGACGCGCACCATGTCGCCGCCCTGCTGGTAATAGGGATCGCTGTTGAAGAGGTTGTCCGCCACATCCTCGAGGATGGCCTTCAGGGTCTCGCCGGTCATCTTGTTCCGGTAGACCGCGGGATAGGTCATGGCACAGACGTTGTAGACGTCTTCCATGGTGATGTCGCTTCCGGCCGGGAGGGAGGTGCCCCACCGGAAGCCCGGCGACAGGGCGATTTCCGCATCCCGCTCTTCGAGCAGCGCCTCGCAGATCAGATCATCCCATGTGCCGTTGAAATTGCCACGACGGTAAAGCAGGCTCTCGGTCCTGCCGACGACGCGCTTCAATTCATCCTCGTAGGGCTCTCGTACTGAATCAATGATCGACGCCATCTCGAGGTCCGGCGTGATGACATCGGAAAAGACCGGGATCAGACGATAGCGGAAGTCCTTCAACCGCCCGTCCGAAATGTCGAGATCCAAGCGGCTGAGGAACTTGCCGTTCGAGCCTGAGGCGATCAGCATGGTCTTGCCGACCATGAAGGGCTCCGGCAGCGCGTCATGGGTATGACCCGTCAAAATGATGTCGATGCCCTCGACGCGTGAGGCCAGCTTGCGGTCGACGTCGAAGCCGTTATGCGACAACAGCACGACCAGATCGGCGCCGGCCGCCTTCGCCGCCGCGACGTGCTTGACGATCTCCTCATCGCGGATGCCGAAGGACCAGCCGGGGATCAGCCATGATGGATTGGCGATCGGCGTATAGGGGAATGCCTGTCCGATGACGGCGATTTTCGACCCGCCCCGCTCGAACATCTTCCATGCCTCGAAGGCTGGCTCGTCCCATTCATTGTCGAAAATATTCGAGCCGAGGAACGCGAACGGCAACCCCTCAATGGCGTCTTTCACCCGGTCGGTCCCGTAGGTGAACTCCCAGTGCCCAGTCATTGCGTCGGGCTTCAGCGCGTTCATGGCGGTGATCATGTCTGCGCCGGAGGTCTTGTTCGCCGTATAGCTGCCCTGCCAGGTATCGCCGCCGTCAAGCAGGAGGACATTGTCATCACCGCGCTCGGCGCGGGCGCGCTTGACGATCGTCGCGGTGCGATCGAGCCCGCCCATCTTGCCGTATTGCCCGGCCAGCGCCGCGAAGTCTTCTGACGTCAGCGCATAGGCATCGGGCGTGCCCGGTTCGATGTTGTAGAGCTTGAGGAAATCCGCGCCGGAGACATGCGGCGGCTGCCCCACGGCCTCGCCAACGCCGATGTTGACGGCTGGCTCGCGAAAGAAGACCGGCTTCAACTGAGCATGAATGTCGGTGATATGAAGGATCGTGAGATTGCCGAAATCGGGTGCCCCGAGCAGGTCGTCCTCGCTCATCAGCTGCTGCGCGGCCGCACGGGACCAGCGACCGGACAATCCTGAGCCGGTCAGGGCTGCCAAGGCCACCGTCGCGGTCAAAAACTCGCGTCTTGAAAACATAGCTTGCCCTCGTTCCGGACAGCACTGGCGATCCGGATTCGTCAACTCGTTTTGGAAAAGAAGACGCGAGGGCGCCTACGGGCACCCTCGCTGACTTATTCTACTGCCGCACTGCCGGCGTTTCGACCGACAAGCCGCTACCGCGCCATGAGGTATAGACTTCCAAAGCCATCAGCTCATCGGAAAAGGCCGCCGGATATTCGGCACGCGTATCGCGGATACAGCCGCGGAACCGGTTTTGGATCGAAACCAGGTTCGACTGTTTCAGGCGATAGGTCGGAAAGCCGTTGGTCTGCCCCTGACTGAGATGATCGGCCCGAATGTACTGGCCGGAATTATCTTCGTGACAGGATGCGCAGGACAGGTTCAACTGGCCGGTACGCAGATAATAGCGATCCTTGCCCTTCTGCCACCAGTCCATCATCTCACCCTCGGCGAGATCGACCTTCGTCGGCTCGCCGAGCGACTGATGCTTGACGAAGGCAGTCAGGTCCTTCTGATCCTGAACGTCGAACTTATAGGGCTCTGCCTCCATCCGCTCGGTCCGGCAGGCATTGATTTGCAGTTCGACGTTGAACGGCTTCTGCTCTTTCTCGTTCCACTTCGGGTAATTCGCGCCGACTCCCTTCATCGACTCCGCCGCGTCGTCATGACAAGAAGCGCAGGACTTCCCTGCCGCTCCCTCGACGGTGTTCCATATCTCCTCGCCCCGCTCGACATTGAGCATGCCGGGATTTTCGAAACTGTCCGATTCAACCTGGCGGGTCTCCGCCTCACGGTAAAGCCAGCCGGATTTCACTTCCTTGAAGGGATGGCCTTCGGGCTCCGTCGGCGCCGGGGCAACGATCGTCATTTCCTTACCGTCGATACTTAATTTCTCGTCGACCGGCTCGGCGGCAGCGCCAAAGACCATTGTGAGACTACCGAAAGAGACAATACCCATCAGGGCGATGGCAGTTTTTTTCACGCGATTTTCCTCCCGATTGCAGTGATCGATGGATGGCCGACCGGCTTCGGAAAGCCGGCCCGATCCTTATTTGACCTCGATCTTCTGCTCGTCCGTGTAGGTCTCGCCATTGTCGTCGACCCAGGTGAACTTGAACGTCCCGCTCTCCGGCACCTTGGAGGTGAACTCGAAATAGGGGTTCGCCGAAACCGCGGGCTCAAGGTTGGTCTCGAAGACCTTCGCTCCATTGAACTCGGCGGTAAACTTGTTGATGATCTGGCGCGGGATCACGTTGCCTTCTTTGTCCTTGCGCTGACCGGATTCCATATCGTGACTGATCAGCGTCTTGATCGTCACGACCTCGCCGGCCTCGGCGCTTTTCGGGACCTTCACTCTGGGCTTGGATGCCATCTTTTCGTCTCCTCCGATGCCCGCGGCTCCCTAGGTCTTGGCCCGGCCGCGCATCGATCGATTTCTGATTCGGTGAATTTTGTCTTATCCGGCGATCAGCCGCCGCAACCACCGATCGTCACCTTGACTTCCTTGCGATCGGAGTAGGTCGAGCCATCGCTCAGCTTCGCCACCGCAATGACGTTTTGTGTCTTGGCGAGCCGAATGCGCGTCGTCGCCACGGCCGAGCCACTCATCGGCGTGAACAGGAAGGTCGCCACCTCCGGATTGGGATTTCCATCGGCGAAGATCGTGACGGATTCCACGTACTCGCCCTCTGTCATCGGGCTCTCGACCTCGACCGAGATCGGCACCGTGTTGCCGTTCTCGGCAATCTCGGGGGCGGTCAGCGAAATCTTGCCGGTCTGCGGCTCGGTACCACCCGTCAGGGTCGACAGAGCCTTTTCCGTCTCCTCGGGAGTTGCGAACGCCCGCCCGGGTGCAAACGCAACCAGGCCGGCCGCCGCAGCGCCGGCGGACAGCGCGAACATGTGTCGTCTCGTGACATTCATTTTATCAACCTTTCACTATTCGCCGTTCAGCGTACCCAGATAGGCTACGACGTCCTCGACCTCTTGCGCCGACAGGATCGTCTTGCCCTGATGCTCTTCGGCGACGTCCACCCCCACATCGAGCGTATAGAAGCCCGGCATGACGGTCTGCTCACCAAACACTTGTTTTGCATTGGCGACGATCGCCCGTAGCTGCCCCGGCTCCCAGCGCGTCGCCACGCCGTCCATCACCGGCCCGACGGTTCCATGGAAAAGCTGGCCCGAAAGATCCTTGTTCGCGTGGCAGGCGAGGCAATTGCCCGACTTGCGATCCGCGAAAATCTCGCGTCCCTTTTCCGGGTCGCCAGGTTGATCGGTCAAAGATTCCGGCACCGCCATATCTGTAAAGGCCACCTCAGTGGGCGCCGTTTCGGCGGCGGTGGCCAGCGGAGTGGCCGTTACGATCAAGGCGAGGCTTAGCGCGAGAGAACGCGTCATGAACAAGACTTCCTCCGATTGCCGGCCTTTTGCGGCCGATCTGCTGCGATTCTGGAACTCAGCTTAGGCGATCCAGTGCGAAAAATGCAAGAATTGTTTTTTTTGAATATTTTGCGGTCGCTCAATCGGACTTGCTGCGCTGCAGCAATTAATTGGCCGGCTGAGCATCGATGAGGCCTTTCTCTTCGAGCCTGCGGGCATGATACTTCTGAAAGTGCTCATCGCCGTCGTAGCCCTTGGTCCTGACCCACTCGAACATGTGAAGAAAGGTTTGCTTACCGAACAGGCCCGGCATCGTTGCCACCGCGGCCTCGCCTGCCGTTCCCTCTTCTGGCACTTCTTCCGGCATAAAGAGAATAGTTGGCGTGAACACGACGGCCCAACGCCGGCCCGCGCTCTTTTCCGTCAGCGTTTCGCCGTCGATGTCGGTCACTTCCTCGTCACCGAACAGATTGTACTGGACGACCTTGAAATTGGCCTGGATGTAATCCCGCACCTCAGGGTTGGTCAGCAGCTCCTCGTGCATCTTCTTGCAGTAGATGCAGCCGCGCTGCTCGAAGACCAGAACGAGGCGTTTGTCCTCGTCCTTGGCAGCCTGGATGTCTTCCGCCACATCCTTGAAGGTGAGGGAGAACCAGTCCTGCTTGTGCAGACCGTCGTCGCCGATTTCCACAGCGTAGGCGCTGCCGGCGAGAACGCCGATGAAGGCGCTGGCGATAAGCAATTGCCTGAGCATGCAGTTCTCCTCTGTTTGCGAACCCGTCGATCAACCGATCGTCGCGAATCCCGGAAAAGTTTCCAAAAGCCAATAGGATATCGTCGACATTTGCCCGGTCGCGAACAGTATCCCCGTGAACACCAACAGGCCGCCCATCACTTTCTCGACAGTGGCCATGTGGCGACGGAAACGCCCGACGAAATCCAGAAAGCGCGTGGCGAAAGCCGCCGCGATCAGAAACGGCACCCCGATCCCAAGCGAGTATGTCGCCAGCAGCCCCGCGCCCCGCAGAGCCGTATCCTGCGAACCAGCGACAAACAGGATTGCCGCCAGAACCGGTCCGACGCAAGGCGTCCAGCCGAATGCGAAGGCGAGCCCCATGACATAGGCACCGACCGGCCCGGCCGGTTTCCTGGCTACTTGCACCCGCGCTTCACGATACAACAATCCCAGGCGCAACACGCCGAGGAAATGCAGCCCCATCACGATGATGATCACCCCGGCGATGATCGACAAGACATCGAACCACTGCGCAACAGCCTGGCCGATGATGCTTGCGGTCGCACCGAGAACGACGAAGACGGTCGTAAAGCCCGCGACGAAGGCGGTCGAGGCCAGCATGATCTGCCGAGCCACGGCAGGTTCGGAGCCGCGCTCACGCACCTGATCGAAGCTGAGCCCCGCCAGATACGCCAGATATGGGGGAACGATCGGCAGCACGCATGGTGAGATAAAGGATAGAAGTCCCGCCAGAAGGGCCGCACCGAATCCGACATCGAGCATTTGGAGGTTTCCGAGGACGATCTTATGTTTGGGCTTCCGAAAGCGATCGTCTGCGCCATAATGGAATCTAATTCATAGAAGAATGCATATGTTTTCATCCGTTGTAAATGTCCGCCCCTTCTCGCAGCTTCTACGGCTGGTTGTTGTCATGGCGGTTGCCGTGGCATCCCTTCTCGCCCATCGCTCCGCGTTGTCAGCCGCCGAGTTGCTGATGCTCGAACAGCCCGGATGCGTCTGGTGCAAGCGCTTCAATGAAGAGATCGCTCCCGCCTATGCCAAGACCGACGAGGGTCGGCGTGCCCCGTTGCGCCGCGTCGATATTACCGAGGACTGGCCCGCGGATCTGGAGGGAATTCGGCCGGAACGGCTCACGCCAACTTTCATCCTGCTCGATAAGGGGGTAGAGATCGAGCGCATGATAGGGTATCCGGGAAACGAGTTCTTCTGGGGGCTGTTAGACGATATGCTGTCGAAACTGCCCGCAGCCGATACGGCTGCAGCCGATTGATGAGCCAGGACGGGCAACCAAATTGAGCAGCGTGACTCTTTGGGCCGTACCCAAATTCGACCAAACGACTTCGGTGGAGGAGTCCGACGCGTTTTTCGAGCAGGCGAAAAAGGCGAGCGACCTGCTGAAAGCGATGTCGCACGAAACGCGGCTGATGATCCTGTGCCTGCTCTCGGAAGGCGAACGCTCTGTCGGTGACATTGAAGCGATCTTGTCGATGCCGCAGGCGGCTGTCTCTCAGCAGCTGGCCAGGCTTCGTCTCGACCGGCTGGTGGTGACCCGCCGCGAAGGCCGCACGATTTACTACAGCCTCGCCAATGAGGAAGTGACGTCGCTGATCGGAACGCTGTACGACCTGTTCTGCGCCCCGGTCCGCAGGAAGTCGCTGTAGCCGACGGCTCGGGGATAAGGTTTGCGGATCAGACGCTTGCGTCTGGTCGATGCCACGCCTAGCCTTCGAGGGGGAAGCGCACCGAGATGCGCATTGGGAGGCACCAACATGCTCATGGAAAGCGGCCTCGCGCTGCCGCTGGCCGGCCTGATTGCCGGAACGGCGATGGGCTACGTCGCGCGACGCTATCATTTCTGCACGATGTCGGCGCTGGAACGGCGCTGGTATGCCGGCGACGACAACGGTTTAAGAGCCTGGGGGTTGGCGATCATGGTCGCCATCGTGCTGAGTCAGGCTCTCAGCCTTGCCGGTCTCTTCGAACCTCAGCAAAGCTTTTATCTTTCCCCCTCCTTCGGCTGGACCGGCGCGATCTTGGGCGGCGTCGCCTTTGGCTTCGGCATGGCGCTGGTCGGCACGTGCGGCTTCGGCGCCCTGGTAAGGCTTGGCGGAGGGTCGCTGCGCGGCCTCATCGTGGTCGTCATTCTGGGGCTCTCGGCCCTCGCGGCGCAGCGGGGCGTTGTCGCCATCGGCCGCGTCGCCCTCGTCGACTCCCAAGCTTACGATCTGTCCGCGCTGGGATCGCCCGACCAGTCGCTCGGCTCGTTCGTCAGCGCGATCGTCGGCCGTGACCTGTCGTTCACGGTCGCTGTCCTGGTAGTCACGCTACTGGGGTCATGGATTTTCAGGTCGTCGGCGTTTCGCCATGATCACGGCAAGATCATCGCCGGCGTGGGGATCGGCGCGGTCGTCGCATTCGGCTGGGCGGCGACCTCATGGATCGCGGCCCGGTCCTTTGATCCCGTTCAGATCGAAAGCGCGTCCTTCGTGGTGCCGCCGGGGGACCTCATCCTACAGATCATCGCCGTCACAGGTAGCCTGCCCGATTACGGTGTCGGCCTCGTTCTCGGCGTCGTCGTCGGCGCCGCGGCCGCCGCCGTGCAACGCCGCGACGTCCGCTGGGAAGCCTGCGACGACGCACGCGAACTGTCGCGTCACTTGGCGGGGGCTGCACTGATGGGAGTGGGCGGCGTGTTCTCGCTCGGCTGTACGATCGGACAGGGCATTTCGGCCGCCTCGCTTCTGTCGATTTCGGCGCCGATCGTGCTGATCTCGATCGCGATCGGAGCGCGGCTGGGCTTGGCCTATATCCTGGAAGGTTCGGTTCGTTACGCCTTCTTTCGCATCGAACGGGGTCCGGGGAAGTGAATCAGCCTGCAGGAACGAAGCGGTAGGCTGCACCCTCGACCTCCACACGCCCGATCCCGCCGTCGGGCAGGTGAAAGCCGACGAACCTGAGTTTCTCCGCCGCCAGCCGGTCGAGCAGCATGCGGCGCGTCAACGCCCCCTCCTCCCGGTCTTGATCCGCGCCCCAATGCCACTCCGGGCGAGCGAAGGAGACCGGGTCGTTGGAGATGGCATCACCGACGACCATCGCCGGCTCATCGAGGGCGTGAATCACGAAGGCCGTGTGGCCCGGCGTATGCCCGGGCGTCGCCATCGCCTCGATTCCGGGGATGATCTCCGCACCGGCCTGGAAGCGCTCGGTTCGCTCCTCGATCGCGTCAAAGCGGCTGCGAGCCCCGACGACGAAAACCTTGCGGTCGTCCGGCGCGGTCGACAGCGTTTCCTCCGAACGCCAGAAGTCCCATTCCGCTCCAGAGATGTGGAACGACGCTTGCGGGAAGACCACTTCGTCGAAATCATCAACGACGCCCCAGATGTGATCGGGATGGGCGTGGGTGAACACGACATCGGTGATCTCGCCGGGATCGATCTTCGCGGCCTCCAGGCTCTCGATCAGGCGGCCCGCCGAGGGCATGAAATTTGGGCCCGACCCGGCGTCGAAAAGGACCAGACGGTCCGGCAGACGGACGAGGGTCAGGTTGCAGGGCGGCAACAATTCACCGGACTGAATGAAGGTTGCTTCCTCCAGAGCCGCGAGGTCGGCCTGGGGGATATCGGGCAAAACGAAGTTAAGTGGCAGGACCAGATTGCCGTCGCTGACGGTCGTCAGCGTTCCGGCGTCGGTCGACGCCAATGCGTTTCCCACAATGGCAGGTGCCAGCCGCACGGCGAGCCCCGCGAGCAGGGCTCGATTGAATGCGCGACGGCTGATCATTGGCTCTGTTCCCACGGTTTAGGATGGCCAGAACGATGGCCGGTACCGTCATATATTCATAAGAATGAATTGATTTCAAAGCAGCGGCGGCCGTCGGCCCCATCCGGTTAGGTGGAACGAGCGCCACACGGCTCCCAAGAGCGTCAACCGGTCTTGCTACGTTTCAAATCCTGCCTGGGCCGGAGGTAACCCGTTCTGTCTGAGCAGGCTTGCGTTCCAGATGAGCGTCTCGACTGCCAGGTCGCGGGGGATGAGAAACAGCTGATGAAAAAAAGCAGGCTTGCGGGCCGAACTTTTCCGGCCGGGTCGTTCATGCGACCTACGCCCTCTCCGATACGATGACGGGACGGAAAACCGCCAAAGCGGGAACCGATGAGCCGTCCGAATCCGGAGCGGATTGACGACGATCAATCAATTTCTTGAAATTGGATCGAATCGATCCTGTACCCTCACGATCTAGCCGAAGGCCTCGCGCCGTTCGTCGAGCTCCTCGCGGCCCCCATCGCGCTGTTCCAGCTTTTCGGCGTGCAACAGTTCGGCCTCGGCCTCCTCCAGCGCCAGCCGGGCGGCGTTCGTCTGGACCTTCAGATCCTTGACCGAATTGGTCAAATTGTCGCGACGGGCTCGGGCCGCCTTGGCGAAGGTGGGATAGGCGAAGTGCTGGACGTCACTGATTCCAGCCTTTTTTTCCTCGTTGACGATCTGATTGTCGAGTTCAGCCGCCATCCGGGTGAACTCACCCATCATCAGCTCCAACTGCTCGAGTTGGCGACGCTTTTCCGAGAGTTTGAAACGCGCCAGTCGCACCAGGTTGTCACGCTTCATACTCAAATCCCTAGCTGGAGGCTCCGTCTGGCGGAACACTCTTGAACAACGCGCTTGACGGGTTTCGGGCAAGCCTCGGGGGCTATGCGTCTTAACTGTCTGTTTACGCGCACCGTTAATCATAGGGGTGAGGATTTAAGGTCGGGTAAACCGGATTGACCCATTTCGCCGAACCCCGATCGGGGAACGCACAATTTGGGTTCCACGGAAGCATCGTGCCTTGAGCCGTCCCGCAGATGCGTTGCGGTCAGATCCATGAAGGATCAAGAGTATTTGTTAACCATTGCCTGCCATTTTTTGGCCGAATTTAGACAACGAGAGCTTACCGAATATCCAAGTTCGGCGCGGCTGGCTGAGAGGAATTTCTGATGCGCGTTCTTTTGATCGAAGACGACAGCGCCGTGGCACAGAGCATCGAGCTCATGCTGAAATCGGAAAGCTTCAATGTTTACACCACCGATCTGGGTGAAGAAGGCGTCGACCTTGGGAAGCTCTACGATTACGACCTGATCCTGCTCGACCTCAATCTTCCCGACATGTCCGGCTACGAAGTGCTGCGCACCCTGCGCCTGTCCAAGGTGAAGACGCCGATCCTGATCCTGTCCGGCATGGCCGGCATTGAGGATAAGGTTCGCGGCCTCGGCTTCGGCGCTGACGACTATATGACCAAGCCGTTCCACAAGGACGAACTGGTCGCACGGATCCACGCGATCGTCCGGCGGTCGAAGGGACATGCCCAGTCGGTGATCAACACCGGCGATCTCACCGTCAATCTCGATGCCAAGACCGTGGAGGTCGGCGGCCAGCGCGTGCATCTGACCGGCAAGGAATATGCCATGCTGGAGCTTCTTTCGCTGCGCAAGGGCACCACCCTGACCAAGGAGATGTTCCTCAATCATCTCTATGGCGGCATGGACGAGCCAGAGCTGAAGATCATCGACGTCTTCATCTGCAAGCTGCGCAAGAAGCTCTCCACGGCCACCGAAGGCAAGAACTACATCGAGACGGTCTGGGGTCGCGGCTATGTGCTGCGGGAGCCGGAAGAGGCACGCGCGGCCTGAGCGCAACGAATTCCAGTCAAAGCCAGAAGGCCCGCCCCGAACTCCCGCGGCGGGCCATTATCGTTAGAACTTCAGCTTTAGAGCGCAAGCCGGCATCACGCCGCCGCTGACGACTCGAGATAGGGCTCTATCCAGGACCGAAGCGCTTCGCGTTCAAACGGCTTGTAGATAAAGTCCGTCGCCCCGGCACGCTTGAGACGGGTCATCAACCCCAGATTGGCATCGACGATCAAGGCAAGGATGACGAGGCTCGTGCCCTTCGCCATTCGGCGCATCTCGTCAACCAGTTCGGGGCCGGCGCTGTCACTGGGACACGCCGCGATGATGGCGATGTCCGGCAGCCCATTCTGCTTGATCCATTCCCGCGCTTCCGGGGCGTTGGGGACGCTTTCGACGGCGAGACCGAACTGTAGAAGGATGCGGGAAGCAATCTTCCGAATGACCGGCGCGTCGTCGACAATGAGACAGGTTTGCATAGCCTGACAACTCCGCTTGGTTCGCCCTGAACGATGTGTCGGGGTCGACCGTGGCGTAGTTGTAGCCCAGCGGGTTTGCGGTTCCGTTCAGAAACAAGGATAAAAATGCATGAAGCTGATCGTTCAGCTTTAGGATACCCGAAACACCACCGAGGCATCGTTCATTTCATGGACGACCGCCAGCCCCGCCTCCTTGGCCAGAAAGAGCGTGTAGTAGGGCTGTATCGCCTGGGCATCCACGGCCTCTTGGGCGGCATCGCCATTGAGCAGCGCGAGCAGGCGCGGCTGGATCCGAATCCGCTCTCCGGTCGCGCGGACACTGGCTCGGGGCGGATCGATCGCTTCGATCTCCACTCGAACCTCGCCGCCGCGACTGATCGAGGCGCTGGCCATAACCACGAGATTGAGGACGATCTTGGCGAAGTTCTTCACTGCGTAGCCGCCCTCGCCTTCCCAGACGAGATTGGCCTTTTCATGGTCCATATACCCCAACGCCGCCGTCTTGGCCTCGTTGAGATCGATGGTCGCCGTCGGTGAACCCGCAGACCCGAAGGCGATGCGCGCGAACTGCAGCTTGGCCACCGCCGATTTGAGCGAGTGCCGAACCAGCTCCATCGACTCCCGGTCGCCGGGCATATCGTCCAGCAATTCCAATCCGCTCTGGATCCCGAAGACCGGCGAGATGATATCGTGACAAAGCTTGCTGGACAGAAGTGCGGCGAGATCAGCCGCGGAGAGTTCTGGAAGGGTCGTCATAAAAGGTCCGTTTCGATCGAGACAGGGGGACGCGATCACGGCGAATCACCCGTCCCATTTCGATACGAAGCATGATTCCAACCGAGACTCCCGTCAACCGATGGCGGTGGGCCAATCGGCGAAGAGAAATGTGTTCGTGACGCTTCGGCGTTAGGCAATTGAAAAGCATGTTTTGTTCAAATGCCGGGGAAGTCGCCCGCGATGGGCGCCATGCGGGCCTGGCGCACGTCGCCGGCACACCCGCTTTCTCGAAAGGAGCCGGTCATGAACGGTATTATCCGGACGGTCCGCAATCTCATTTTCGCCACAGCCGCGATGCTGGCCTCGGGCCTCGTGGCGGCCGCCCCGGCCATGGCCCAAGCCAGTCCGGCCGGCTACAACATGGACGAGGTCATCCAGACCGGGCATCAATTCTTCGGCACGACGTCGGGAAGCCTGGCCCAGGTCGTCGAGCGGGCGTTCCAGAGTTACGGGCTGCCAAACGGCTATATCCTCGGCGAGGAAGCGGCGGGCGCCTTCTTCGGCGGGCTGCGGTTTGGTGAGGGCACGCTTTTCACCAAGAACGCCGGCCAGCACCGCATTTTCTGGCAAGGCCCCTCGCTCGGCTTCGACGTCGGCGGTGACGGGGCGCGCACGATGATGCTCGTCTACGACCTGCCCTCGGTCGAGGCGGTGTACGGCCGTTTCGGCGGAGTGTCCGGCAGCGCCTATCTGATCGGCGGACTCGGCATGACGGTACTGACACGCGACAATATCGTGCTGGTGCCGGTCAAGACCGGTGTCGGCGCGCGGCTTGGAGTCAATCTCGGTTATCTGAAGCTAACGCCGATGCCGACCTGGAACCCATTCTGACCGATGCGCAGAACATCGGACCAAAAAGTGGAATCCGGTTCTTGGATCATTCCGATGTTCAATCAAAGTGTTAGAGCGCCCTTTGTGCGTCCGGAAAGGCACACGGCGCTCTAAAGGCGTTGCCTGAAGAGCATACCGGCGCGGCAAACTCCGTCGAAAAAATCCCCGGAGGCGGCACCAATGGCGACTTCTGCGTTATAGGTTCTTTCGGCAGTACCACGCGAAGGATCCCATGATCGCCACCGGCCTGACATTTCTCCTCGGCTTTTTCGCCGCGATGCTGCTCGCGCTTCTCGTTGCGCCGGTGATCTGGCGTCGCGCCAAGCGGCTCGCCCGGCGCGAGTTCGAGGCAACGATCCCGTCCAGCGTGAACGAAATTCGCGCCAGCTTCGATCATGTTCGAGCCGAGGCCGCGCTACAGTCCCGGCAACGGGAGATGGATGCGCTGGCGATGCGCGACAAGGCCGCGCTGGAGCGAGCGGACGCAGGACGTGTGGCCCGCGAGAATGCGGAGTTGCGTGCGCACAGTCGCGGTCTGGCCGAGACCGTGGCCCAGCAGGAGAGCGACCTCAAGGAGCTTGCGGCAGCGCTGGCATCGCGTGAGGAAGAGTATGGTCGCCTCGAAAGTCAATTGCGTGAGACGCAATTGGATCTCGAACGCAGCACGGACGAAATGGACGATCTCGCAGCGCGCTTTCGCGAACTCACCCAGATCGCGGAAGAGAGGAAGATCGACACCCTTACCCTCGACAGCAAGCTGGAGCGCGTATCCGACGATTTGCGTTCGGCCGAACGGCGAGAAGGCGAGAAGGCGAGTGCCATCGAGCGGCTACGCGGCGAGTTGAATACGCTCGAGGGTCATCTTCAAAGGGAAAAGGTCGCCTCACGCAAACTGGAAGAGAAAGTGGTTCGGCTCACGGCCCGTCTGGCCGATCAAGAGGAACAGGTCTCTGCCCACGGGCCGCGCCCAACCGGTCTGCTTCCTGACGAGAACATGATCGAGCAGGACGTCCCGGACGTGCCGATGGACGGCCGAGAGCCCTCAATGACCGACGAACCCGAAACCCGCAAGGCAGCGCTCCCCCCGTCCAAGCCGACAATCGGCCAAAGCGTCCGAGATGCGCTCGATCTACCCGAGCATCCGCTCGGCGAGGAGCATCTCGAAGAGGCGGATCTGCGCCAGCGTATCAGTGACATCGCGGCGCGGGTCGTTCATTTGACCGCCAAGGCCGAGGGAACCGGTTCCCCGATCGACACGATTCTCGAAGAGGCCGAGAAAGCGCCATCTTCTTCCAGCGACCCCGAAACAAAACAGGTCACCCTCGCCGACCGGGTCCGCCGTCTCCGCGACAAGGAAACCGCCGGCGGCCGGGCGACCGGATAGATGGCAAATGCGCCGGCCTCCGCTCGGCGTTCTATCGTCCTCGATTCGTATAGAGGTTGGACAGCACGATCGCGGCAGCGGTGGCCACGTTGAGGCTATCGACGTCGGGCTCCATTTCGATGCGGACCGTTTCCATCCTCTGCATCAGCTCCGGCGATAGGCCCCTTCCCTCGGCTCCGAGGAAAAGCGCCATCGGACCATCGGAACCGAGCTCGCGAAGCGCGATCCCGCCGGCCGGCGAAAGCGCAATCGTCCGATACTCCGCGTTACGACATAGACTCGTGAGGTCCGTGCCGGCGCCCACCCGCGACCACGGCATCGTCAACACGGTCCCGACCGAAACCCTGAGCGCCTTGCGGTAGAGCGGGTCGCAGGACGTCGCATCGAGCAGGACCGCGCCCGCGCCGAAGGCTGCGGAGTTGCGAAAGATCGCACCTATATTGTCGTGATTGGCGATACCGACCGCCACCACGAGCGGACGGCTATGCGCCGCCGCGGAGGCGACCAACTCGGTCGGCGTTCGCCTGACACCTTCTTCCTTGCCATGGGCGAGGACACCGCGATGCATCGCGAAGCCGGCGATCTGGTCAAGAACCTCTCGCTCCGCGACGTAAACCGGTACCCCCGGCGGCAGGCGTGACAAAAGCTCGCTCAGACCGGCCAGGCGGTTGCGCAGGACAAGCAGCGCGGTCGGCCGGAATTGCCGCGACTCCAGAAGCTGATCGAGAACGACTGTGCCCTCTGCGATGAACCCGCCCCGGCCGGTCAGATCCCGATCGCGAATGTCGCGAAACACCTCGATGCGCGGATCCGCCGGATCACCGATCGCGATCGTTTCCGGCACCGGACTGCCTCACCCCATCCTGGCGGCGTGCCAGCGCAGATGGTCTTCCATGAAGGTCGAGATGAAATTGTAGCTGTGATCGTAGCCGGGCTGCCGCCGCAGCGTCAGCCCGATTCCGGCCTTGGCGCAGGCTGCTTCCAGCAGCTCCGGCCTGAGCTGCTCGGTGAGGAAATTGTCGGCCATGCCCTGATCGACGAACAGTTCGTCGACCCGCGCGCCATCCTCGATCAGCGCGACGGCATCGTGCTTGCGCCAGACCGCGCGATCGTCGCCGAGATACATCGCCAGCGCCTTGTGCCCCCACGCGACTTGGCTCGGCGCCCCGATCGGCGCGAAAGCCGAGACGGCCTTGTAGCGACCCGGATGAGTGAGGCCGATAGTCAGCGCGCCGTGGCCGCCCATAGAGTGGCCCATGATCGACTGCCGCGCCGGATCGGCGGGAAATTCGGCGGCGATCAGACCCGGCAGTTCCTCCGTCACATAGCTCCACATGCGATAGTTCTTGGCGAAGGGCTCGTGCGTCGCATCGACGTAGAAGCCGGCTCCGAGGCCGGCGTCGTAGGCCGCGTCCGGATCGTCCGGCACGCCCTCGCCGCGCGGGCTCGTGTCCGGCGCGACGAAGATCAGGCCGAGTTCCGCGCAGGCGCGGCGGTACTCACCCTTTTCCATCACATTGGCATGGGTGCAGGTGAGGCCGGACAGATACCAGACCACCGGCAGCTTCGCTCCGGCCGCGTGCTCCGGCACGAAGATCGCGAAAGTCATGTCGGTGCCGGTCGCCTTGGACGCATGACGATAGACGCCTTGGACACCGCCATGGGCCTTGTTGGTCGAAATCGTTTCCATGGCTCAGAACACCACGACCGAGCGGATCGATTTGCCCTCGTGCATCAGGTCGAAGCCCTTGTTGATCTCTTCGAGGGTCAGCGTGTGGGTAATCATCGGGTCGATCTCGATCTTGCCATTCATGTACCAGTCGACGATCTTCGGCGTGTCGGTGCGACCCCGCGCGCCGCCGAAGGCCGAACCCTTCCAGACCCGGCCGGTGACCAGCTGGAAAGGCCGGGTCGAGATTTCCTTGCCGGCTTCCGCGACGCCGATCACCACCGAGACGCCCCAGCCGCGATGACACGCTTCCAGCGCCTGGCGCATGACCATCGTATTGCCCGTGCAGTCGAAGGTGTAGTCGGCGCCACCGTCGGTGAGCTCGACGAGATGCTGGACGACGTCGCCCTCGATCTCCTTGGGATTGACGAAATGGGTCATGCCGAAGCGTTCGCCCCATTCCTTCTTGTCGTTGTTGAGGTCGACACCGATGATCTTGTCGGCACCGACGAGGCGGGCGCCCTGGATGACGTTGAGCCCGATGCCGCCGAGGCCGAAGACGACGACGTTGGCGCCCGGCTCCACCTTGGCCGTGTTCACCACCGCGCCAACGCCCGTCGTCACGCCGCAGCCGCAATAGCAGGCTGTCTTGAACGGCGCGTCCACGCGGATCTTGGCGACGGCGATTTCCGGCAGAACGGTGAAGTTCGAGAAGGTCGAGCAACCCATATAATGATGGATCGGCTGGCCCTTGTAGCTGAAGCGCGTCGTGCCGTCGGGCATGACGCCCTTGCCCTGGGTCGCGCGGATCGCAGTGCAAAGGTTGGTCTTGCCCGACAGGCAGGACTTACACTGGCGGCATTCCGGCGTGTAGAGCGGGATGACGTGGTCGCCCGGCTTCACATAGGTCACGCCGGCGCCGACTTCGCGCACCACGCCCGCGCCCTCGTGGCCGAGAACGGACGGAAACAGGCCCTCGCTGTCCAGCCCATCCAGCGTGTAGGCATCGGTGTGGCAGATGCCGGTCGCCATGATCTCGACAAGGACTTCACCGGCCTTCGGGCCTTCGAGATCCAGTTCGACGATTTCCAGCGGCTTTTTGGCTTCGAATGCAACGGCGGCTCTGGTCTTCATATGCGAATCTCCAAACGGTCGGTGCCGCGTCTCTGCTAGACGTTTCGCGCCGCGATGCAAATCCGGCGGAGCCAAAAATCTCGGTTCCGCCCGTCGCCATCGCGAGCCGTGGGCACGCTGTCTTGCCCTCATCTGCCCGTAGCCCCAGGGAGGAAAGCGAGGTGATTGCCGCACAGGGCGCAACACGCCGCGGCGGTCTGCGACACCGCCTCGCTAGCGACAGCATCGTCCTAGGACAGTCGGACTTTTGTGAGCGCCCGTTACTCATCGTCGAACGCACGCCGGTGAGACACGCAATCAAAGAATTTCTAATTGACGGGGAGGCAAATGGTACGCCCAAGGGGAATCGAACCCCTGTTTGCGCCGTGAGAGGGCGCCGTCCTAACCGCTAGACGATGGGCGCTTATCGCAGGGCACGATATAACGGCAGCCAGTTGCCGACGCAAGAGGCTTTTGCCGCTTTCGTCGATGCCAACTGTCAGCCGTCGGAAAGGGCGTAGGTGGCGAGAATGCTGCCGTCGGAAAGCGACACGAGCAGCAGTCGCATCCCCGTTGCCGTTCGAATCCGCAGCAGTGCCCGGTCCCCATCAAGCGACGTCTCGACGATTTCGGCTCCGGCCGGGATCGCGATGGCCAGTTCCGCGCCCGGTTGGGGGCGCGCGCCGCCCGAACCACTGGAGACCTTGTAGACAACGGCGGACAGCACGGCCATAACCGCGATCAACATGATCCCGATCGAAACCGCCAAAAGCCGCACCAATTTGCGCCGAACCCGTTCGGTCGCCGGGTCGAGCGGCTTTTCGATCTCACTGTCGTCGCTATGGGTCATGGCCGGTCCGGCGGGCTCCGTTCTCATCGGTGCCCGCTCCTACAGGCGATAAGGCTATGGATACAAGACGTTTCATGGTCGATACCGCCGGAGCCGGCGAGCGGCTCGACAGCTTTCTTGCCGCGGCCAGCGACGGGACACTCTCGCGTAGCCGGGCCAAGACCTTGATTTCTGAGGGGCGCGTTTCGATCAACGGCGAGAATGTCCTCCTCGCCAAGCGCAAGCTCAGCGCTGGCGAGGCAGTCGATGTCGACATGCCGCCCCCCACCGACGCCGCCCCCGAGGCGGAGGCCATTCCGCTTTGCGTCGTGCATGAGGATGCGGACCTCATCGTCATCGACAAGCCGGCGGGTCTCGTCGTCCATCCGGGCCCCGGCAATTGGACCGGAACCCTCGTCAACGCACTGCTCCACCATTGCGGCGACAGCCTCTCCGGCATCGGCGGCGTGCGCCGGCCCGGAATTGTCCACCGCCTCGACAAGGAGACCAGCGGCCTCTTGGTCGTTGCCAAGTCCGATACGGCCCATCGGGGTCTTTCGGAGCAGTTCGCCGCGCATGGCCGCGACGGCCGCCTGTCACGCGCCTATCTCGCAATCGTCTGGGGCACGCTTGCCAGACCCCGCGGCACCGTCGACGCGGCCCTCGGCCGCTCGGCCAGCGACCGCGTCAAACGGGCCGTGGTGCCGGAGGGGCGCAGCGACGCCCGCCATGCGATCACCCGCTACACCTTGCGTGCCGCCTCGCCGCTCGACGGCGGCCTGGCCTCCCTGGTCGAATGCGTGTTGGAGACCGGACGCACGCATCAGATCCGGGTTCATATGGCCCATATCGGTCAACCGCTGGTGGGCGACGATGTCTACGGCGCGGGATTTCGCACCAAATCAGAGCGCCTCGACCCGGATGCCAAACGTGTCGTCCAAGGCTTTCGCCGCCAGGCGTTGCATGCCCACCGTTTGGGATTCGTCCATCCGGTCTCGGGCGCCCCCCTGTCCTTCCAGTCGCCCTTGCCGGAGGACATGGTGGAACTCTGCGCTGCTTTCGGCATTGCACAGCAGTGAGAAGTGGGTTCAAGATTCGGTCGCGCTTCCCCTGAACGCATTGTTCAAAGGCTCGTTCACGCCGCGTGACACGCGATTGTGCCGTGAATTCGGCGCATCAAAACCTATATAATGAAGGTCTGTGCGAACGGGGTCTTTGCGGTTCGCGATCCGGCCGGCTTCTGTCGAAGCGGCCGATTCAACGATGGAGGGCAATGAATGGCCCAGTCTAATCTTCCCAGCATCGCCTCGGGCGAAGCCGGCCTCAGCCGCTATTTGGAAGAGATCCGCCGGTTCCCGATGCTGGAGCCTCAGGAAGAATATATGCTGGCCAAGCGCTATGCTGAACACGACGACCGTGACGCGGCGCACCGGCTGGTGACCAGCCATCTGCGGCTCGTCGCAAAGATCGCGATGGGCTATCGCGGTTACGGGTTGCCCATCGGCGAAGTCGTTTCCGAAGGCAATGTCGGCCTGATGCAGGCGGTCAAACGTTTCGATCCGGAGCGGGGTTTCCGCCTGGCGACCTACGCCATGTGGTGGATCAAGGCTTCGATCCAGGAATACATCTTGCGCTCGTGGAGCCTCGTGAAGATGGGCACGACCGCGAATCAAAAGCGTCTGTTCTTCAACCTTCGCAAGATGAAGAGCCGCATCCAGGCCCTTGAAGAGGGTGATCTGCGGCCGGATCAGGTCGACCAGATCGCCACGCAGCTCGGCGTTTCAGCCGAGGAAGTCGTCTCGATGAACCGCCGCCTCTCCGGCGATGCCTCGCTAAACGCGCCGTTGCGGGCCACCGAGGGCGAGTCCGGCGAATGGCAGGATTGGCTCGTCGACGACAGCGAATCGCAAGAGGATTCGCTCGCGCGCGAGGATGAGCTCGATCAGCGTCGCGGCATGTTGAACAATGCGATGGATGTCCTCAACGATCGGGAACGGCGCATCTTCCAGGCGCGTCGTCTCTCCGAAGACCCGCTAACACTCGAGACGCTCTCCGGCGAGTTCGACATCAGCCGTGAGCGCGTGCGCCAGATCGAGGTCCGGGCCTTCGAAAAGGTGCAAAAGGCCGTTCGGGACACTGCCGAGGCGGCGCATCGAGCACTGCGGTCGGTTGACCAGGCCAGCGCCTGACCGACACGACAGCCGACTGAAAAAGCAAAGGACCGGTTCGCTCCATGGCGCACCGGTCCTTTTTTTGTTCAGATCATCGACCGCGATTGCGCGGCACGGGCGGCGACCGATGCGCGATCACATCTCCAGATCGAGCGAGACGGGCGACCTCGCCAAAGAGCTTGGAAAGATCGTCAGGTTTTTGCGTTCCAGGCGTCCAGAGCTTCCTTGAAAACGCGATCACCCGGAATCCCCTTCTCGATCGACATCAACGCCCGCCGCCCAGTCTCGTAAGCGATCGGAATATCGATCCATTGTTCGCTTTTCAGCAGCGAAAGATTGCTCTGCATCGCCTGTTCGAGATTGTTCAGGGCGATGATGAAGAAGCCGTCGGAGATCTTGCCCGCGACTCCGATCAGCGGCTCGCCCCGCGCCTGCTCAGTCGCTTTCAGTGCCAGACGCTGCACGTTGGCGACGCCGCCGCCGCTGAAATTCGCCGGTGTGGTGAAGAGAAGCTCGATGACGTGGCTTGCCGGCAGCGTCGGATCGGCGTTCCGGCGAATGGTCATCGTCATCTTGAGATTTTCATCCGGAACCTCGGCGACGGCGCGGATCGCCGGTTCCGGAGGCTGCCCCTCGCTCGGCGATTCGTTGACCACCGACCAGACGACATTGCCGCCTTCCTGCGTGCCGGACGTCGTTTCCGTCCGCTCTTGGTAAAACACCGCCTTTTGCGCCACGGCGGGCGTGTTGCCGGTGGCCGGTTCGACAGCCGCAACTTCGGGGCTTGCGGCTTCTTCACCGGCAACCGGCGTCTGCGCCTCCGCGGGTGCGGCGCCGACCACAGCGGGGTCCTCCCCGATTTCGCTGCTGATGGTCGGCGATGCGGAGGATTCCGCCGGTACCGGCGATGCCGGGGCGATATCCGTTCCCTCGTCGAACGCGTTGGGCTCGCCCCCCGCCGGTCCCTCGTCCACTTCGGTCCCATCGGGAAGCAGCCGTTGGGTGAATTGCCGGGCCGATTGGCCCCGCGGCGCCTCGGCGCCAGCCACGTCACTTATGCCGGTCTCTCCCGGTCCGCTCGCATCGGGGCTTTGCGAAACCGACTCGCCCGTGGCCGCTGCCGTTCCGCCGTTCGCGGCCGCCGGCTCTTTGTCTGTCGTAGTGGCGATATTGTCGAGATCCGATGGAGCGACCAGCAGTGCCTCGATCTGGTCGCGATAGGTCCATCCAACGGCTCCGAGACCACCCAAGAGGACGATAACGAGAGTTGCGGCGATCAGCGAACGCCCTTTGCCCGATCCTTTCCGCTTCCCGCGCGGCGAATAGCGCGGGCCTGAAACATCAGCCTCCGGGATGTCGTCGTCTGTGCGGATGCCCGCGGGAATTCTTTCGTCGTCATAGAATGCATCGTCATGGGTTCCGTCGGCCTCGCGGCGCGCCGCCCCGGATGCGGTGGGAACGATGAACGGGGAACCGACGGGGGATGGCCCGGCCGCCGCCTCAGGTTCCTCCGTCGCGATCGGGAAAAACGGCGGCGGCTCATGACGCGGCGTCGCTGCGGATTTCTTCAGTCCCGGGAAGACCGAATCGACGATTCCACTCCCGCTCCGCTCCGTCGCCCGGTCGCCTGAATTGGCCCGCGAATCGGGTGTCCCACCGCCCTGTTCCGGGGAGTGGCCGGGCAGCGAAGGAGCCTTCGGCAAGACGGCTTTCGGCACTGGCGGAGCGGGAGTTTCGCTCGCGCCCACCCAGGCCTCCGGCGCTGGTGTATCCGAACGGCCCCCGCCGGGTCTGCCTCGTGCTTCCGACGTATCGGCCGCCAGGAGCGCCGCCAGATCGTCGTCCGGCTCGCCATCCGTTGGGCTGGTATAATGCTGTTCGGTGCGCGCGATCGCGTCCTCAAGCGCGGCGAGCCGAGTGGCGACGACGGTCTCGGCCAACGGTGGATTCGCCCCGTCGATCTGCCTTTGAATTGCCGCGCGGGCCTTATCATAGACCTTAGCGCGCATCTGCGGCGTAGCGCGCGGCAGGCCGTCGATGGTTTTACGAAGTACGCCGCTCAAGTCCGCCATGGATCGCAGTCACTCACTTGTCTTGATTTTCTGGTGTCCCGGCGTCCCGACTCTAATCCTGAAACGGATCGCGAACAAGTATTGTGTCGTCCCGCTCGGGCGAGGTCGACAGAAGCGTCACCGGCGCCTGCACCAATTCTTCTATGTGTCTGACATATTTGACGGCTTGGGCCGGAAGATCGTTCCAGCGCCGCGCGCCAGCGGTCGTATCTTTCCAGCCTTCCAAAGTCTCGAAGATGGGCTTGACCCGCTGTTGCTCTGAAAGACTGGCAGGAAGATAGTCGATTTGCTTGCCATCCAGATTGTAACCGACGACGATCTTGATCTCCTCAAGACCATCTAACACATCTAATTTGGTCAATGCGAGCCCGTCGATGCCGTTGAGGGCGACCGCTTGACGCACGAGAACCGCGTCGAACCAGCCGCAACGGCGCTTGCGGCCGGTGACGGTGCCGAACTCGCGGCCCTTCTCACCAAGAAAACGGCCAATCTCGTTATCCTGCTCGCTGGGGAACGGCCCTTCCCCCACCCGCGTCGTGTAGGCCTTGGTGATGCCGAGGACGAAGCCGATACTGCCGGGCCCAAGGCCCGAACCGGCCGACGCCTGCCCGGCAACCGTGTTGGAGGAGGTCACGAAGGGGTAGGTGCCATGGTCGATGTCGAGCAACGTTCCTTGGGCACCCTCGAACAGGATACGATCGCCGGCCTTGCGCCGCTCGTCGAGAAGCCGCCAGACGCGGTCGATAAAAGGCGTGATTTCATCGGCGATAGAGGTCAGTTCGTCGAGGATCGTCGCCGGGTCGATCTCATTCTGCCCAAGACCGCGCCGCAAGGCATTGTGGTGGGCGAGCAGGCGATCGATCCGGTCCGGCAGGCTGTCGGGATGCGCCAGATCCATGACCCGTAGCGCACGCCGGCCGACCTTGTCCTCGTAGGCCGGGCCGATGCCGCGCCCGGTCGTGCCGATCTTGGTGCCGACACTGGCATTTTCCCGCGTCGCGTCGAGTTCGCGATGCAGCGAGAGAATCAGCGCCGCGTTGTCGGCAATACGCAGCGACTGGGGATCGATCGAAACACCCTGCGCCTCGAGACGCTTTTTCTCCGCGACGAAAGCATGGGGATCGAAAACGACGCCATTGCCGATCACCGACAACTTGCCCTTGCGAACAACACCCGACGGCAGCAGCGAGAGCTTGTAGGACGTCCCGTCGACGACGAGCGTATGGCCGGCATTGTGCCCGCCCTGAAACCGCACGACCACGTCCGCCCGTTCCGACAGCCAGTCGACAATCTTCCCCTTACCCTCGTCTCCCCATTGCGATCCGACGACGACGACGTTGGCCATTAACAGTCCTCTTGCAATTTTCGCCCGCCCGCCTGGTGCGAGGCGCGCGGACTATAGTCAAGCACCCCGCCGGAAGCGAGGGCGTGAAGCGACCGAACTCGCGGAAAATGCCCGGCCGGGCGGCTTCGTTCGCTCAGCAAGCGCAAAGCCCCAATTTCATCAGGCATGCTTATTTGACCGCAAGCCCCCTATGCGACCCGGCCCCGTCCACGTAAACGCAAAGCCATGACATCTCGCTTCCGGCATCCTTACCTTATCCTGGCGACGGTGGCCCTGTTGTGGGGCGGCAATGCGATCGCGGGCAAGCTCGCCGTCGGGCACGTCTCGCCGATGCTGCTCACCTTGCTACGCTGGACTTTCGCGTGCCTGTTCATGGCGCCCTTCGCGCTCCGCGACGTGCGCCGGGAGTGGCCCGTGATCCGGCGCAACCTGCCGTTTCTCTTCGCGCTCGGCGCGCTCGGTTTCGCCACCTTCAACGCGATCTTCTATCTGGCGTTGAACTACACCACGGCGATCAACGTGACGATCGAGCAATCGGCGATGCCGTTGATCGTGTTGATGGCGAACTTCCTGCTCTTCCGCATGCCCGTTTCGTCCTTCCAAATCGTCGGCTTCTCCCTGACCTTGGTCGGCGTCGTACTGACCGCCTCGCATGGCGAACCGTCGGCGCTTCTGGCCCTCGACCTCAATCGCGGCGACGCCTTGATGATGATCGCCGTGCTGCTTTACGGCGGTTACACGGTGGCCCTGCGGTTCAAGCCGGTGCTGAACTGGCGTTCGACGATCTTCATGCTCGCCGCCTCCGCCTTGGTCGTCTCGGTGCCCTTCGCGGCGGCGGAGTGGGCCATGGGCGATACGCGCCTGCCCGACGGCCAAGGCCTCTCCGCCGCGCTCTACACGGCGATCTTTCCCTCGCTCATCGCCCAGTCGCTCTACATCCGCGGCGTCGAGATGATCGGACCGAACCGCGCCAATCTGTTCATTAATCTGGTGCCGATCTTCGGCGCGATCCTCGCCGTATTGGTCATCGGCGAGACACTTCGCACCTACCACATCATCGCGCTCGCCTTCGTTCTCGGCGGCATCATGCTGGCCGAACGCGGGGCTGCCAGACGGCATCGAACGCCGGAAACAAAAACGGCGCCCCGATAATCACGGGACGCCGTCTCGATCAGGATGATCTGGCCTGTCAAATCAGCCGGCGACGTCCGCGACGTCGAAGCGCAAGGGTTTGGCGCTGGCGATCTCCTTGTGGGCGCGTACCGCGTCCAGCACATCTTCAGGCACCGGCGAATCGACGTAGAGCAGCGCGATCGCGTTGCCGCCGGGCCGGTCGCGACCGAGCTGGAAGTTGGCGATGTTGACGCCTGCCTTGCCGAACACCGTGCCGAGCAGACCAATGATGCCCGGCGCGTCGTTATTGGTCGTATAAACCATGTGCCGGCCGACTTCGGCGTCGAGATTGATGCCCTTGATCTGGATGAAGCGAGGCTTGCCGTCGGAAAAAACGGTTCCGGCAACGGACCGGGTCTGCTTTTCGGTGACGACCGTCAGCTTGATATAGCTGTCGAAGACGCCCGACTTGTCGCGCCGCGACTCGGTCAGCTGGATGCCGCGTTCCTTCGCCATGATCGGCGCCGAGACCATGTTGACGTCCGAGACCTGGCTCTTCATCAACCCGGCCAGCGTCGCGCTGGTCAGCGCCCGCGTATTCATCGCCGTGACGCTGCCGTCATAGGTGATTTCCACCGACTTGATCGCCTCCTCGGTGACCTGTCCGGCGAAAGCGCCGAGGCACTCGGCGAGCTGGACGAATGGCGTCAGGATCGGCGCTTCCTCGGCCGTGATCGACGGCATGTTGATGGCGTTCGCGACTGCGCCCCGGATCAGGTAGTCCGACATCTGCTCGGCGACCTGGAGCGCGACATTCTCCTGCGCCTCGGAGGTCGATGCGCCCAGATGCGGCGTGCAGACGACGTTCTCAAGACCGAAGAGCGGCGAGTTCGTCGCCGGCTCCGTCTCGAACACATCGACGCCGGCGCCCGCCACCTTGCCGGACTTGATCGCCTCGGCCAGATCCGCCTCGACGATCAGGCCGCCACGCGCGCAATTCACGATCCTGACGTCATCCTTCATCTTGGTGATCGCCGCCTTGTCGATAATGCCCTTGGTCTTGTCGGTCATCGGCGTGTGCAGGGTGATGAAGTCGGACCGCTTGAAGAGATCGTCGAGTTCGACCTTTTCGATGCCGAGTTGCGCGGCGCGGTCCGCCGACAGGAACGGGTCGAAGGCGATGACCCGCATCTTCAGTCCGACGGCGCGGGTCGCGACGATGGCGCCGATATTGCCGCAACCGATAATGCCGAGCGTTTTCCCGGTGATTTCGACGCCCATGAAGCGGTTCTTCTCCCACTTGCCGGCCTGGGTCGAGGCGTCGGCGGCGGGCAGCTGGCGGGCAACAGCGAACATCAGCGCGATCGCGTGTTCGGCGGTAGTGATCGAGTTGCCGAAGGGCGTGTTCATCACGATGATTCCCTTCCGGCTGGCGGCCGGAATGTCGACATTGTCGACGCCGATGCCGGCGCGGCCGACGACCTTTAGCTTGGTCGCGGCCTGGATGAGCTTTTCCGTGACCTTGGTGGCCGAGCGGATGGCGAGGCCGTCATACTGACCGATGACTTCGAGGAGCTTGTCCTTGTCCTTGCCGAGATCGGGCATGTAGTCGACCTCGATGCCACAGTCGGCGAAGATCTGGACGGCGGTCTTGGACAGCTTGTCGGAAACGAGAACGCGGGGTGCCATGGGAATGGTCCTTGGAAAAATGGGGAACGGATTGATCGAACGCGTTAGCGATGGCGGCGACGCCGTTCTTCTCCCTGATGGGAAGAAGGTGCCCCGAAGGGGCGGATGTGGGCTTCGTAGAGCGACGGCGTCGAGGTGGAGGAAGAGACGCGCTCGTCAAACCCTCACCCGGCCGGCGCTGCGCGCCGTCCACCCTCTCCCGCAAGCGGGAAAGAAATGGCGCACGCCTCAGGCGGCCTGGTCGAGATTCGCCTTCTGCACGGCGTAGGCCCAGCCGATCCAGGGCATCAGCGCTGCGACGTCGGCGGTTTCGACCGTCGCGCCACACCAGATGCGCAGGCCCGGAGGCGCGTCGCGATACGCGCCGATGTCGAGGGCCACGCCCTCCTTCTCCAGCAGCGCGGCGACGCTCTTCGCGAAGGCGGCCTGTTGGTCGGCCGTGAGCCGCTTGACCGCCGGATCGGCAAAGGTGAGGCAGACCGAGGTATTGGAGCGCAGCGCCTTGTCCGCGGCCAGGAAGGACAGCCACGGATTGGCCACGACATAGGTCTCGACGGCCGCGAGATTGGCGTTCGCACGGGCCTTCAGGGCTGCGAGGCCGCCGATCTCTTTCGACCACGCCAGCGCGTCGAGATAGTCCTCGACACACAGCATGGACGGGGTGTTGATCGTCTCGCCCTTGAAGATGCCTTCGATGAGCTTGCCGCCCTTGGTCAGGCGGAAGATCTTCGGCAGCGGCCAGGCCGGCTTGTGGCTTTCCAACCGCGCGACCGCGCGTGAGCTAAGGATCAGCATCCCGTGTGCCGCCTCGCCGCCAAGCACCTTCTGCCAGGAGAAGGTGACGACATCCAGCTTGTCGTAGGGCAGATCCTGCGCAAACGCGGCCGAGGTCGCATCACAGATGGTGAGGCCCTTGCGATCCGCCGGAATAGCGTCGCCATTCGGCATCCGCACGCCGGACGTCGTGCCGTTCCAGGTAAAGACAACATCGCGGTCGAAATCGACCTGGGCGAAGTCGACGATCTCGCCATAAGGAGCCTCGAAGCTGCGCGCGTCGTCGAGCTTCAACTGCTTGATCGCGTCGGTCACCCAGCCGGCGCCGAAGGATTCCCAGGCCAGAACATCGACGCCGCGTTCGCCGAGCAGCGACCACATCGCCATCTCGACCGCGCCGGTATCGGACGCCGGCACGATGCCGATGCGATAGTCGGCAGGAACGCCGAGAATATCCCGGGTGTCGTCGATCGCCTGTTGCAGTTTGGATTTGCCGACCTTGGCGCGATGCGAGCGACCGAGCGCGGCATCGGCGAGCACATCGAACGACCAACCGGGTCGTTTCGCGCAGGGGCCGGAAGAAAAACGGGGATTGGCCGGACGCAGGTCCGGCTTCGCGGTATTTGCCATCTGAGCTACCCTCACAGATAGAAGCGCCTCGTTGGGGAGGCGTGTCCCGCGGATGGCGCTACTCCCCCTCCCGGTCCTTGGTCAAGCGGCAATTTGGTGGCGGCGGACATTCGGCGACCCGCCGTGCCGCGCCTGAAACGACAAACGGCGGAGCCAAGGCCCCGCCGTTTGTTTGGTGAAGCTGAAACTCCTACCAGAGCGAATAGCGGATGCCGGCCTGAATCGTATGACGATCAAAACCATCGTCCCGAAGCGCATAATCGATGCCGTTGCCTTGCAGGCCGAAGAGATCGCCGGCTTCGACGTTGAGGTAGCGGTAGCCAATGTCGATCGCGACATTCTGCGTCACATCGTAGGCGACGCCGGCCATCAGGGAATAGGCGAAGCGCCAGTCCTTGGTGTCAGCGTAGGACGCGCCGGTCACCGTGGCGCAATCATTGGTGCCACTCGTACAGTTGATGCCGTAATCCACCTGCACCGCGCCCGCACCGGCGCCGAGATAGGGCGTGAAACCGATGAAGGTGCCTAGATCGACATAGGCATTGGCCATCAGTTCCCACGTCTCGGCGTCGCTGGAGAGGACATAGGGATTGTAGGTCGCGACGGGTCCGAAATTGACATCGAACTTCGAATAGCGCGCCGTCACGTCGGCCCGGAAGAAGTCCGTGAACCGATAACCGAACCCCGCCCCAAGGTCGTAGCCGTTCTCGAACTTCATTTCAGCCCGGCTGCTGCCTGCAACGGAAACGTCGCTGTCGAAGTCGTAGGAAACGTCCCCGCGCAAATACCAGCCGTTGCCGATCTCGACCGGAACCAGTTCCGGGACGTCCTGGTAGATTGGTTCCGCATAGATCGGCGGCAGGTCGGCGGCTTGAGCAGCCGGGATTGTTGTGCCGAGCGCGAGTACGCTCGCAATCAATGTCCTGGTGATAGTCATGGCTCCGCTTCCCACTGCCGTTCCGCCTCATGCCACCCGCCGAAGCGAAGGTGGCGTCTGGTGGTTACCGTCGCAGTGAAAGCTTAAAGCCCGATTAACCGTGTTCCTTAACCGTGATTGTTGACCGAGCGAGGTACCCCCCGGGATCCGAAGTGCTGGCAGAACGCGAAACGCCGCCGCCCTTTCACGGGCGGCGGCCTTTCTTTGAACCGTGGATTGCGAACGCTTGGCTTACTTGAAGACTACGTCCTGCGCATAGACCGGGTCAGGAGCATAAACCGGCGCCTTGCCCTTGCCCTTGCCGAAGCCACCGCCGCCAAATTCGTAGCGAAGGCCCGCGCGGACCGCATGCAGATCGTAGCCGTGGTCATAGCCCTGGACGCCACTGGCGCCGTTGGCGATGTCCTGCGCGTCCCAACCAAACGCCTCGCCTTCGGCGATGCGGGTATACTTGTATCCGGCGTCGAACTTCAGGTTCTGCGTGATGTCGATGCTCGCGCCCGCCATGAGCGAATAAGCAAAGCGCCACTCGGACATTCCTTCGTGAGTGAAGGTCTCGCCACAGTTGGTTGCGGTAAAGCCGCCATTGCATTCGAACTTGTTGTTCATCGTGCCGTAGGAGACGTTGGCGACACCTGCGCCACCGCCGACATAAGGCGTGAACCGTCCGTAGGTGCCGAGATCCACATAGGCGTTGGCCATCACGGTCCAGACGTCGATCTCCGAGCTGTCCGCATAGCTGCAATAGGCGCTCGGTACATCGACGCAGTTCGACGAACCCGTCACGTCCGCAGTGAAGTAGTCGGCCGTCAGGTCCATGCGGGCGAATGCATTGAAGCGATAGCCGAGACCGCCGCCGACCATGAAGGCGCTGTCGGTTTCGATGTTGTCATAGTGATAGTACTGGACGAAGTCGCCGCCGCCGTAGCCGCCGCGCAAATAGCCATATTTGCCCGAGGTTTCACTCTCGAAAACGTAGCCGACGTCACCGCGCAGGTACCAGCCCGCAGTCGACACTTCTTCCACCGGCGCCGGTGGGATGTACACCGGGGGCTCCTCGATAACATCGGCAGCGTTGGCGGTGGCTGCGAGTAAGGACAACGCACCGACGACGGCGACGGTCGTCACAAGTCTCGAATTCATAGCGATCATCTCCGGTTCAATCGGCTGCCGGGATTGGCACACCGTTACCTTAATGAACACGGTAAATCGCATTGGTTAACTGAGGGTTTACACGAAAAAATTAGCACAAAACCGATGCAATTGGGGCTTTACGCAGCGGCTTGCTTGAGAGCACCGACGATGTCGTCCACCACGGACAACACCAGCGCCCGATCGTCGCCTTCAGCCATCACCCGGATCAATGGCTCGGTCCCGGACGGACGGATCACCAACCGCCCACTATTGCCCAAACGCTCCCGCCCGGCGCTAATCGCGTCCTGCACGCGGTCTCGCTCCAAAGGCTCCCCGCCCGAAAACCGCACGTTCTTCAAAATCTGCGGCACCGGGTCGAACCGTCGGCAGACTTCCGACACCGTTCCCCCCTTTCGCTTGACGACAGCGAGAACCTGAAGCGCCGAGACCAGCCCGTCGCCGGTCGTCCCGAAGTCGGAGAGGACGATATGGCCGGACTGCTCCCCGCCGACATTGTAGCCGTGCTCGCGCATATGTTCGACCACGTAGCGATCGCCGACCTTGGTGCGGGCGAGTTGCAGGTGCCGAGCTTCCAGAAAGCGCTCAAGGCCGAGATTGGACATGATGGTCGCGACGATGCCGCCGGCGGCCAGGCGGCCGTCCTCCGACCAGCTCTCGGCGATCACCGCCATCAACTGGTCGCCGTCGACAACCGAACCGCGCTCGTCGACGATCAGCACGCGATCAGCGTCACCATCGAGGGCGATCCCGATGTCCGCCCGAACTTCCTTCACCTTGGCGGCGAGCGCTCCCGGAGCTGTCGAGCCGCAATTGTGGTTGATGTTCGTACCGTCGGGACTGATCCCGATTTTGATGACTTCCGCCCCGAGTTCCCAGAGGACCTCGGGCGCAACGCTGTACCCGGCGCCGTTCGCGCAATCAATCGCGACCCGAATTCCTTCGAGCGAAAGCTCGCGCGGCAGCGTCCGCTTGGCGAACTCGATGTAGCGATCATGCACGCCGTCCACGCGCTTGGCACGCCCAAGCCGGTTTCCGGTGGCGAGGCGCGCGCTCAGATCCTGGTCGAGAAGGCCCTCGATGGTCTGTTCGATATCGTCCGAGAGCTTGTAGCCCTCGGGGCCGAATAGCTTGATCCCGTTGTCCTCGAACGGATTGTGGGATGCGGAGATCATGACGCCGATGTCGGCGCGCAGCGAGCGGGTCAACATCGCAACGGCCGGGGTCGGCATCGGGCCGAGCAAAAAGACGTCCATGCCCGCTGACGTAAATCCGGCGACCATCGCGTTCTCGATCATGTAGCTCGACAACCGCGTGTCCTTGCCGATCACCACGCGATGTCGGTAGCTGCCACGCTGGAAGGCGAGCCCCGCGGCCATACCGACCTTCATGGCGATTTCCGGCGTCATCGGATGCCGATTCGCCGTGCCCCGGATGCCGTCGGTTCCGAAATATTTTCTGCCCATCGATGATCCCGTCGTCAGCTGATGGTTACGCCCCGTCCCCTTCTAGCGGACGGCGCTCGGCGCGCACAATGTCGCATGGATCGGTTACCAGGATGGTGCGGCCAACGACACACGACGCGAAGCCGCCTCTTGCAAAGGAAAAGAGCGGCACCAGGCCGCTCTTTTCCTTGCATTTGGGTCCGAAACCGTCCGGTCAGGTCGGCTGCGGTTCGAGTCCGTCGCCGGCCTTGTCGTCGCGCGGGCTCGCCGGCCGACCGGTCCCCGCCTTCGGCACGGCGGAACCGCGCGACGGCGGCGTATCATCGCCCATGTCGCGGGCTAGGGTCCGCCCCGCCAGCAGATCATGGACCTCGACGCCCGAAAGCGTCTCGTATTCGAGCAAAGCCTTGGCGATCATATGCAGATCGTCGATATGCTCGTTGAGGATACGGCGCGCCTTGTTCTCGGCCGCCTCGATGATTTCCCGCACTTCCGAATCGATCAGCCGTGCCGTGTCCTCGGACATGTTCTGCTGGTGCGAGACCGAATGACCGAGGAACACCTCGTCCTGATTGTCCTTATAGCGCAGCCGTCCCAGCTTATCGCTCATGCCGTATTCCATGACCATCGCGCGGGCCATGTTGGTCGCCTGCTGGATGTCATTGGAGGCGCCGGTGGTGACGTTCTCCAGGCCATAGATGATCTCCTCGGCGGCACGACCACCGAAAATCATCGCCAGCCGGGCTTCCATCTCGTTCTTGCGCATGCCGTAGCGGTCGCGCTCCGGCAGGTTCATGGTGACGCCCAGCGCCCGGCCACGCGGGATGATCGTCACCTTGTGCAGCGGATCGTTGAACGGCTCGTAGATACCGACGAGAGCATGACCGGCCTCATGATAGGCGGTGAGCTTCTTTTCCTCTTCGGTCATGGCCATGGAGCGTCTCTCGGCGCCCATCATGACCTTGTCCTTGGCGTCCTCGAACTCCAGCATGGTGACCAGCCGCTTGGCGCGGCGCGCCGCCATCAGCGCCGCCTCGTTGACGAGATTGGCAAGATCCGCGCCCGAGAAGCCGGGGGTGCCGCGCGCGATCGTCCTTAGATCGACATTGGGCGCCAACGGCACGTTGCGGACATGGACCTTGAGGATCTTCTCGCGACCGTTGACGTCCGGATTCGGCACCATCACCTGCCTGTCGAAGCGGCCCGGCCGCAGCAACGCGGGGTCGAGCACGTCCGGACGGTTGGTCGCCGCAATCAGGATGACCCCCTCATTTGCCTCGAAGCCGTCCATCTCGACCAGCAACTGGTTCAGCGTCTGCTCACGTTCGTCGTTGCCGCCGCCGAGACCAGCACCACGATGCCGCCCGACAGCGTCGATCTCATCGATGAAGATGATGCAGGGGCTGTTCTTCTTGGCCTGCTCGAACATGTCCCGCACGCGGCTCGCGCCGACGCCGACGAACATTTCGACGAAGTCGGAGCCCGAAATCGTGAAGAACGGCACATTCGCTTCGCCGGCGACGGAACGCGCCAAGAGGGTCTTACCCGTGCCCGGAGGGCCCACGAGCAAGACGCCACGGGGGATCTTGCCGCCCAGACGCTGGAATTTCTGCGGCTCGCGCAGGAATTCGACGATCTCCTCCAGATCCTGCTTCGCCTCGTCGACGCCGGCCACATCCTGGAAGGTGACCCGGCCATGCGCTTCCGTCAAAAGCTTGGCCTTCGACTTGCCGAAGCCCATCGCCTTGCCGCCCGCGCCGCCCTGCATCTGCCGCATCAGGAAGATCCAGACCGCGAGGATCAGGAGGATCGGACCGAACGACAACAGCATCGACCAGATTGGATTAGTGTTATCGCCCGGAGGAGCGGCATTGATCTGAATGTTCTTCGACTCAAGCCGCCCGACCAACGCCGGGTCTTCCGGCGCGTAGGTTTGGAACGGCGTGGCGCCGTCGGTATATTTTCCGCTGATCCGCGGTCCCTGGATAACCACCGATTGCACCCGGCCCGAATCGACGTCGGACAGGAACTGCGAATAGGGGACCTCGCGGGTTCCGGCGGTCTGCGAGCCATTCGAAAACAGCTGGAACAGAGCGATCAAAAGCAGCGCTATGATCGCCCAGAGGGCGAAGTTTCGAAAATTCTGGTTCATCAGTCATCCTGGGATGGCCGCCCGAGACCGCTCAGACGATTTCATCAAAGATAGGTGGTGAGCCCCTCCTTGCCAACATCATCGGGCGCTTTTGCGGCAAAATGCTTGGGCTCTCTGGCCCTTTGGTTACTGCAGTCACCATTCCGACCGCCGCATCGCACCGCGAAAGCGGCAGATCACGCATCAAACGCCACGCGACCAGCGAGGCGATTTCGAGCCGGTCGACGCCGGCGCCGGCCTTTCGCGCCAGCGCCTCCGGCACCGCGACAAGAGTGGTCCCGACTGTCAGAACGGGCAAGGATTGTTCGATCCGGTTGCCCCGTCCCAGCGATCCGAAGGCGACGATCCCCGCCCCACGGTTACAATGGTCGCGACTGAGGCGGATATCGAAGCGGCCATCGAAAACCACGTGGCTCGCGAGATCAGCCGGCGCCAGGCCGGCGATTCCCGTGCGTCCGAACTCACGCACGACCGTAACGCTGGATCGTGCGTCGACCAGCGCCCCGCCGAGCGACACCGCGATCCGATCGTCGGGCCCGCGTAGTGCATCGACGAGGCGCATAACGGAACGCCCGCCCGGAGCGTAGTCGCCGCCCGCGACAGCTGCGATGGCGCGCTGCATCAGCAAAAACGCCGTCGAGCGTTCGATCGCGGCCAACGCCGCACGATCGAAAACCAGCGTGCCGCCGCCGCTGGCGGCGAATTCACCCTTGGCCGCCATGGTGCCGATCGTCGCCGCCAGCTTTGCCTCGCCCGCGTCACGACGCGCGGCATGACTGGCGATCTCCATTTCCAGTCGGCGCCGGTCGATGTCGCCGGCAGCCAACTGCTGACGCAGCCGGACACGATGGTAGGTCACGTCGGCATTGGTGGGATCGTCGACGGCCCGCATCCCCGCGGCAGCGACCGTCGCTTTCAGCCGGCCGCCCGGCACATCGAGAAACGGACGCACGAGGGCTACACCGGGCGCGATATCACGAACCCAGCGCATGCCGGCCAACCCTGTGTTACCTGCCGCCCGCGCCCGCGCGAGGAGATGCGTCTCCAACTGGTCGTCCTGATGATGGGCGGTCAGAATAACGGTTGCGCCGCTCTGGCGGGCCGCGTCTAGGAGGAGGCCATAACGGGCGCGGCGGGCGGCCGCGGGAAGGTTGCCGCTGTGGGCCGGCTTTGCCCAGCGCATCGTTTTGTGCGGGAGCGCAAGGCTACGCGCGATGCTGGCGACGAAATCCGCCTCGATGGCCGATCGTTGGCGCAATCCATGATCGACGGTCACGACGTCGAATTGGATGTCGGAAAGAACTGGGGTTTTTCGCGCGTCGCTCGCCGCCAGGAGCAGCGCCAGCGAGTCTGGACCGCCAGATACCGCGAGCACCGCGCGTTTCGGTCGGCCGATGCGGCTGGCGGCTTGCGCCATCGCGGTGGCGAGACAATCGCAGAGATCGCGCGACGAAAGCGGTTGGGCGCCTGGCGGAACCTCCGGGAGGCGGAAGCTTGCTGTGATGGCCGATTCCGCGTTCAGCAGTTTGCCGCCTTCGCCTCGCTGGCCAGCTTGCTCTTCACACTGGCGCTCATCGCCGGATAGCGCCGCGCCACTTCCTTGAAGGTCACGCAGGCGGTCTCGCGGTTGTCGAGCTTGGCCAACGACATGCCGAGCTTCAGCATCATGTCCGGCGCTTTGCTGCTCTTGGGATAGTTTTTCTGGGCATCGAGAAAGGTTTCTGCGGCATCGGCGTATTTCTGCTGCTGGAACAGGCTTTCGCCCAGCCAGTATTCCGCGTCCGGCGTATCCTTCGCGTTCGGATAGGTTTGCGCATATTGGCGAAACGACTGCTCGGCGAGTTGGTAATCCCCGGCCAGGAGATAATTGTAGGCAAGGGCGTACAGATCCTCCGCCCCTTCCGGCGTTACCGCGGCGACCGTGCTCGACGAACCGGTCGTGGTTGCGTTTGAAGCGTCCCCCGTCGGGGCGCTGGAAGAACCCGTATCGAGGCCTCCCTCGAGAATGCGGCCGATGCCGTCGTCGCCGGATGTATCCTTCGCCGAGTCGCCGCGAGCGGCCATACGAACCGGATCTGTGTCCGCCGCGGGAGCCGCGTCGCCGCGCCGTTCACCGGTCGAACCGGAGCCGCTTCCCTTTTCGATTTCCTGGAAGCGGAACTCGTTGTCCTCCTGCTGCTTGCGCATGTCTTCCTGCGCCTGGAGCAACTGGAAGCTGAGTTCCTCCACCCTGCCGTTGAGCCGGCGGATTTCATCCTCGAGATGATTAAGCCGAACGATCGCGTCGCCGGCCTGCGCCAGACGGACCGGTTGTTCGCGATGGAAAGCGGCGTTTTCCTCCTCGAGAGAAGCTGCCCCCGCGCCGCTGGATCGCTCCGCGACGAGACCGAAAGCAGGTTCATACGCGGATGCACCGGACGAAACGCCCATCAGCAAGGCAAGGCAGGAAGCGGCAAGGATCGGCGGTCGGCAGGTCATGGACAACGGTTCTCTCGACAATGGAAGGCTAGAGCATCGGACCAAAAAGTGGAATCCGGTTTTTGGATCATTCCGATGCTCAATCAAAATGTTAGAGCGTCCTTTGTACGTCCGGATGGACGCACGGCGCTCTAATGCGATGCGAGCGGGTCCGTTCAACCTTCGAGGCCCGGCTCTTTCGACGCTTGGTCGCATTTAGCATGGAACCAGCGAGTTCGGCCAAAATTTGACGCCCTGAACACTCTTCTCGGCGCGCCAACGTGAAACGGCCCCGAAGGGCCGCCACGCGTCAATGTTAGTCCCTCGGACCCGGTTAGCTTCCGGCGCCGCCGAGAACGGTGACCGCGCGCCGGTTCTGCGACCAGCAGGAAATATCGTCGCAAACCGCCACCGGGCGCTCCTTACCATAGGAAAGCGTCCGGATGCGGTTGGCCGCCACGCCCCGCTGGGACAGATAGTCGCGAGTGGCCGAGGCACGCCGAGCGCCCAGCGCAAGGTTGTACTCGCGGGTGCCGCGCTCGTCCGCATGGCCTTCGATCACGATCGAATACTGCGGATACTGGTTCAGCCACTGAGCCTGGCGCGCGAGGGTCTGCTGGGCGTCGGCACGGATCGACGAGGAATCGGTATCGAAGAACACGCGATCGCCGACATTGACCGTGAAGTCCTGGCTCGTTCCAGGCGCTGCGCTGCCGCCAACGCCACCGGCGCCAAGGCCAAGCCCCGCCGCGTTATCGGGCAGCGCGTCCTTCTTGTTGGCGCAACCAGCAACCGCCAGGCTGGCGACGAGTACAAGCGCGATGCGGCTCTTAACCCCAAAAATGGTCCGGCGCATGGCCAGCTCCTTCAAATCAGATGAGTCCCTGTTACCCGATGTTTACCCTGACGATGTTTAACGCGTCGTAAAAAACGGTCGGCTTTTGACGATATCGTGAAGCGCCGATCTCATTGATTTCTCGCTAGAATACGACGACGCGGCGACGACGGGGTAGGCAGCCGCCAACTGGTGCATGCAGGCAACACACTGGCGACAATGCACCCCCAAGCTTACTCCGGGCTGCCTCCCGGATCGGCCGGAATACGGGACCGGCGTTTGGATGGATCCCAAGCCCTCGGACGCCTTGCCTATTAAGTCCGGCGGGCGGCCTATTCGAGCGAGGGTGACCAGGCCGGGTCCGAGGCAAAGCCGGGCGTCGGAATCTTCTGCTCGTTATAGCCGGTGAGATCGATCGAATAGAGCTGCGGGCCACCACCGCCCTTGATGTCGCGAAAGAACATCAGCACGCGGCCGTTCGGCGCCCAGGTCGGCCCCTCATTATGGAAGCCGGAGGTCAAAATGCGCTCGCCCGAACCATCCGGGCGCATGACGCCAATCTGGAACTGGCCGCCGCTCTGCTTGGTGAAGGCGACGAGATCGCCGCGCGGCGACCATACGGGGGTCGAGTACGAGCCGTCGCCGAAAGAGATGCGTTGCTGGCCGGAGCCGTCAGGGTTCATCACGTAGATTTGCTGCCGGCCGCCGCGATCGGATTCGAACACGATGCGCTGGCCATCCGGCGAATAGGATGGCGAAGTGTCGATCGCCGTCGTTGAGGTCAGCCGGGTGGTCGCGCGCGAGCGCAAGTCCATGGCGTAAATGTTGGCGTTGCCGTCCTGCTGCAGGCTCATGATGACCTTCTGGCCGTCCGGAGAGAAGCGTGGAGAGAAGGTCATGCCGGGGAAGTTTCCGACGATTTCGCGCTGGCCGGTCTCCAACTGCAGGAGATAGACTCGTGGCTCGCCGTCGCCGAACGACATGTAGGTGACTTCCTGCCGGCTCGGCGAAAAGCGCGGCGTCAGGACGAGGTCGTTGCCCTGGGTGAGGAAACGCACATTGGCGCCATCCTGGTCCATGATTGCCAGCCGCTTGACCCGCTTGTCCTTGGCGCCGCTCTCGGACACGAACACGATGCGGGTATCGAAATAGCCCTTCTCTCCGGTCAGGCGCTGATAGATCGCGTCGGCAATGATGTGCGCGACGCGGCGCCAGTTCTCCGGATTGGTATAGAATTGCTGACCGTCGAGTTGCTGGCCGGCAAAGGTATCCCAGAGCCGGAATTCAACCCGCAGGCGCCCGTCGGCTTCCGGCGTCACACGACCGACGACGATCGCCTGGGCATTGATGACCGTCCAGTCGGTGAACGTCGGGCTCGTGTCGACGGTCAGGCCCTTCTGAATGAAGGCGGATTTGTCGATCGGCGCGAACAGGCCCGAGCGCTTCAGGTCGGCCTGGACCACTCCGGCGATCTGCTGCCCGATCCCGTCCTGCGACTGGAAGTCGGTGATCGCGATCGGTAGCGGCTCGACATTGCCTTGGGTGATATCGATTTCGACAACCGCCGAGGCTGGCGCCGCGAACAGTATGGCACCGGCGATCGCCGCGATGGCCACAAGAACGCCTCTGATGTTCGTTTTCATTCCACGATCTTCCGTTGAGTTCGGAGGCGGCAACGCCGCTAAGCGGCTGCGCCTTTCGTTTGAATTGCTACCGGTTCGCCGCCTGTGCCGCGCGCTGGGCGGGATCCAACGTGGTCGTCGCCGATTGCGTTCGCGCGGCCCGACGGCGCCGTTTCGATCGTCCTAACACGCAATCGGGAGATTGTATGACGCCGCCGGACGCTTCACGGCGCGGTTGATCGCTCGTCTTTGGCATCAGAACATCTGGCTCGGATCGAAATTGACCACGACATCGGCCCAGGTTTCATATTTTTCCGCTGGCAGGTTGTACGGAGCGCAGCGCTGCACGGCACGAAGCGCGGCCTCTCCAGCGATCCGCTCGATCATCGAGCTGCCGCCGCCGTTGACGATTTCCGGACGGGCTTCAAGCTGACCAGACGAATCGAGGCGCATCTGGATTGATATCCGCAGTGAACCGGCTTCCGACACGCCGGACGGTGGCGACCAGCATCGCTGAATCTGCCCGCGCAGCGCGTCGAGCTCGCTCTGGGAAAGCTTGGCGCCGGTCTGGCGCTCGGTCCCGAGCGAGGCTTGCTCCTCAGAGCGCTTTGCACCTCCGCCGGCCGATTGCTCCTTGTTGAGCAGTGCGGCGATCTTGTCGGCGTCGAATTGGCTCTCCTCCGGCGTCCGCGTCTCGGCGGTCTTGGTCTCTTTCGCCGGCTCCGGCTTTTTCGGCTCGGGCTTGGTTTCCGCCACCACCGGCGCCGGCGGCTTTGGCTTCGTCGAGGGCACTGGCACGTTCTGCGGCAACGGAGGTTCGGCCGGGGCCGCCTCGGCGGACGCGATGGCCTGCTCGACCGCGTCGACCGGCGGCGGTGTTTCTGCCGGCGTTTCGGCCGTCACCGGATCCGGCGGCGGAGGCGGCGTATCGGCCGGAGGGGGCGGCGCCGGTTCTGGTTCGGGTTGCGGCTCGGGGGCCGGAGCTTCCGCAGGCTTTGCCGCCGCGGCCTGTTCGCTCGCCTTCGGTCGGTCGACGGGCGTCGGCGGCGTCTCCAGATCAGCCTCGTTGTTGCCGACATTCTCGGCCGGCATCGGCAGCGTCTGCGGCTTTTCCGTCGGCTTGGGCGCGGGCGTCTCGGTCATCGGCGCATCCTTGGCGCCGACGACAGACTGCGACAACGACTCGATTGGCACGATCTCGACCGGGAAGGACTCGATGTTCGCGACCTCCAACGGCTCGGGCGCCGACAGCGACCACAGGCCCCAGGTCAGGACCGCCGTATGCAGGATCGTGGAGACAACGACGCCGGATTTCATGGAGACCCGATTTGGCTACGCGTTGAGGTCTTGATCGGTGACGAGACCGATGTTGCGGAAACCGGCCGCCGAGATCCGGGCCATGACCTTCATGACCGTGCCGTAGTCCGCCGCGCGGTCGCCGCGCACGAAAATCCGCTCCTTGTAGCCGGCCTTCGCGACCGCTTCGAGTTTGGCCACAACCTCGTCGATCGGAATCTCGGTGTCGTTCAAATAGACGGCGCCGCTCGAATTCACCGAGATGGTGATCGGCTGGCTTTCGGAATTCAGTGCCTTGGCTTGGGTTTCCGGCAGCTCGATCGGCACGCCGACGGTCAACAGAGGCGCCGCCACCATGAAGATGATCAACAGCACCAGCATCACGTCGACCATCGGCGTGACGTTGATTTCGCTCATCGGTTGGCGCCGACCGCGGCGACGGCGCGATCCCGAGGATCGCCCTGATCCCGCTGACATGCCCATGGCTGGTTACCTTTCCGACCGAAAACGGTCGCGCTTCTCGGGTCGCGCTTAGCGCGAAGGCAGCTTTTCGTCGATCTGCCGCGACAGGATCGCCGAGAATTCGTCCGCGAAGGCCTCGAGCCGCATCCCCAGCTTGCCGGCGTCCGACGACAGCTTGTTGTAGGCGACCACCGCCGGAATCGCGGCGACCAGGCCGATCGCGGTCGCCAGCAGCGCCTCGGCGATACCCGGCGCGACGACGGCGAGGCTGGTCTGTTGCGAGCCGGCGATCGCCTGGAACGAGGTCATGATGCCGATGACGGTGCCGAACAGTCCGACGAAGGGTGCCGCCGAGCCGATGGTCGCCAGAAAGCCCAAACGGGACTCCAGACTGTCCATCTCACGGGCCAGGGTCACGTCCATCGCCTTGTCGATGCGGGTCTGCAGGCCGACCGGCGAGCGGGCGCCCTTCTCGAACGACTTCTTCCATTCGCGCATGGCCGCGACGAACAGCGCGCCCATTCCCGACGTCTTGCGCTCCGACAGGCTATGATAGAGTTCCTCAAGCGACTGGCCGGACCAGAAATTGCTCTCGAACTTGTTGAGCTGACGGCGGAAGCGCCCGTAGCGCATCGACTTGTCGATGATGATCGCCCAGGTCCAGACCGAAGCGAACAACAGTCCGATCATGACCAGCTTGACCACGAAGCCCGCCTGCCAGAACAAATCCCACAGCGACACCGTGCCGGCGGCGGCTAGCGCTCCCTGAACGACTTCTCCGTCCATTCCCCAACATCCTCGATATGCGGAACCATCGGCATGGCAACCCATCGCGGGTAGCCCCTGCCTCGAACACGACCGGCTCGACATGCGCCGGCGTACCGCTCGCTCGCGTAAACCCTTGATGCCCTTTCACAAGCGAATCCGGTGAAAGAATGGCGTACTTTGCGTAAAACTGGTTCAATTTGATTGATGCATCGGTAGGGTTAACGATCCGTTAGCGCCCCGCCGGCTCCCGAGCGAGCCTCTCAGTCCCCTGCCGGCGCCAGTTGCGCCAGGACAGCCGCCGGCATCCGCATCGGCTTGCCCTCGGGCGAGATCACCGCCACCTTGACCTTGGCCTCGATCAGCGCCTCCTCGCCGCGCGTGATGCGCTGGATCAAGAGGATGCGCGCGCCGCCGAGACGGTGTGTTCGGGTCTCCACGGTCAGGACGTCGTCGATCCGCGCCGGTCGCAAGAAATCGATATCCATGTGCCGGACCGCGAACGCCATCGACGGCCCGTATTTTCCCGCCAGCAGTTCACCGTGCCCGATACCCTTCAGACGCAGAAGATCCGACCGTCCTCGCTCGAGAAAATTCAGATAGCGCGCGTGATAGACGACACCGGAAAAATCCGTGTCCTCGAAATAGACGCGAATCCGCAACTCGTGACCGCTTGGCGTAAGGCGGCCGGCCAATTGATCGGTCATCACGCGCCCTCATATCTGCGCCGCCCCGGGGGCGCTGGCTCGGCCGGCTAGACGGCCCGAAACGCGCGCCCGTCGCCTTGCCCACTTCTCGGCGTAGCCGTCCGCATATCCGACGACGTCGGACCGGACAAGGAGTTTCCGCGGAGGCATGCGGGCAGTACCATCAGCCTCGAGAAGGCATGGATCATTGCCAATTCCCGCATGTCTGGCGGAGCCTGTTGGTGCCGGGCCGAACAGGCCGCGCCTTGCAGACCGGACCTCGCCGTATAGATCATAGGTCCTATTCCATGACCCTTAGCATTCGAGGCCCGATGCGCGCACTTTTCCTCCAATATTACGAGCGCATCGGCGCCAGCTATTGGTTCATTCCCTCCATCATGGCCGTCGGCGCCGCGATCCTGGCCTTCGTGTTGATCGAGATCGACCTGCGTGTCCCGCCGGATGCCTTCGGCGACAATCCCTTCTTCTTCGCCACACAGCCGGACGGCGCCCGTTCGATCCTGTCGGCCATCGGCGGCTCGATGATCGGCGTCGCCGGCACGGTGTTCTCGGTGACCATGGCGACCGTCGTCTTCGCCTCGGGAAGCTATGGTCCCCGCCTGCTCACCAACTTCATGAACGATCGCGGCAACCAGGTCACGCTCGGGGTCTTCGTCGCCACCTTCGTCTATTCGATGCTGGTGCTACGCAGCGTTCGGAATGGCGGCAGTGAGGACATCTACGCCGCGATGTTCGTTCCCAACATTGCGATCTTCGGCGCCATCGTGCTGGCGATCGGATCGATCGGCATCCTGATCTTCTTCATCCACCATGTGCCGTCGACCATCCACATCTCGAACGTCATCGCCGGCATCGGCAAAGGCTTGCTCCACGATATCGAGTACCGTTTTCCGATCAACGTCGGACATCCCGCCGAGGCGGTCGACCGCACCGATATTCTGTGGCAAGTACCCGCCTGCTTCCGCCCCGACACGGCGGATGACGCCGCCATCGCTTCCTATAGCGAGCTCGAAGCGAACGAGACGGGCTATATCCAGGTCATCGACTACGAAACGTTGATGCATGCGGCCCGCGACCACGATGTGATTGTCAGGATGAATTGCCGACCCGGCACCTTCGCGCACTCAGGCATCGTGTTATTCGATGTCTGGCCCAGCGAACGGGTCACCGACAAGGCGCGCGGAGCCCTACTCGCCTCCGTCGCTCTCGGCCAAACCCGTAGCGTGTCCCAAGACCTGCTTTTCCTGTTCGACGAACTGGTCGAGATCGCCGCCCGCGCGCTCTCACCGGGGATCAATGACCCGTTCACGGCAGTCACTTGCCTGGATTGGCTCGCCGCCGCCTTATCCGGTCTGGCCGGGCGCGCCGCGCCCGATCCACTCCGGATTGACGACAATCAGAAGCTCCGCGTGATCGGCGGTGCGCTGACGTTTGCCGGCTATCTCGACCATTCCTTCGGCCATCTGCGCCAATACGCGGCGACCGACATGATTGCCGGTGAACATTTCATCGACTCGCTGGCACGGATCGCACCAGCTTGCGGGACGCCCGAGGAGCTTCGTGGGTTGCGCGACCAGAAGGAAGCCCTGCTGGCACTATCCAAGACGGCGCTCGCCGGGGCCTCACTCGAAACCATCGAGGCGGCGGGCCGGCGATTCGACCAACAATTGGCCCATCCGCGCCTGCGCCGAACCGGAATCGATCGGACAGCGACGTCTCGCGACATGCGGACCACCGACACCGGAGCACCGGCAAGCTGTTGAAGGGTTCCGTTTCGCCGACCACCGGGTGATCAGTGGGTCGGATCGTCCTCGAACAGCGCTGACTGCGACCCCTGATAGCTCGGCGGCACGGCGAGGCCGATATGCCGAAACGCGTGCTGCGTCAAAAGCCGGCCGCGCGGGGTGCGCTGGAGGAAGCCCTGTTGCAGCAAATAGGGCTCGACGATGTCCTCGATGGCGTCACGCGGCTCCGACAACGCCGCAGCGATCGTCTCGATCCCGACGGGGCCACCGCCGAAATTCAACGCAATGAGGTCGAGATAGCGCCGATCGAGCTGGTCGAGGCCGAGACTGTCGACCTCCAGCCGCGTCAGCGCCGCGTCGGCGACCTTGCGATCAACCTCGCTCACGCCCGCGACATCGGCGAAATCGCGCACCCGCCGCAGCAGCCGGCCGGCGATGCGCGGCGTGCCGCGCGCCCGGCGGGCGATTTCTCGCCCACCCTCTTCGGCCATCGGCAGGCCCATCAGTCGGGCACCGCGCCGAACGATGTGCTCAAGCTCCTCGACCGTGTAGAAATTCAGCCGCACGGGGATTCCGAAGCGGTCGCGCAAAGGCGTCGTCAAAAGCCCCACCCGCGTCGTCGCGGCGACCAACGTGAACTTCGACAGGTCGATCTTCACCGACCGCGCGGCCGGCCCCTCGCCGATAATCAGATCGAGCTGGAAATCCTCCATCGCCGGATAGAGGATTTCCTCGACCGCCGGGCTGAGGCGATGGATCTCGTCGATGAACAGGACGTCGCGCTCTTCCAGATTGGTCAAAAGCGCCGCGAGATCGCCGGCCTTGGCGATGACCGGTCCCGACGTCGAACGGAAGTTGACGCCGAGTTCCTTGGCCATGATCTGCGCCAGCGTGGTCTTGCCGAGGCCCGGTGGACCGACGAAGAGCACATGGTCGAGCGCCTCCCCCCGGGTCTTCGCGGCCTCGATGAAGACCTTCAAATTGGCCCGCGCTGCCGCCTGCCCGACGAAATCGTCGAGCCGCTGCGGCCGCAGCGTCGCGTCGATGTCCTCGCCGCGTTGATCCGGGGTGATGAGACGGGTGTCGCTCATGAAAGGAGCTTCATCGAAGGAATGACCTTTGCCGCGCGCTTGTCGAACGTAACCGTATTCTCACATCCGTGATGCGTGTTCCTGGCCGCGATCAACGCATCGGAGAATCCCACGCCTTCCCGTGCCATATCAAGGGCAGAACCGACCAGAGCAGCATTCTCGATTTCGACATCCGCCCGCTGCGAAATCTGCTCGATGACATCCAGAATTTGGTCGGCTGACAGCCGATAGCGAGAGCGTAAAGTCCAGGCGAATTCGACGAGCACCAGCTGATTGACGAAGATCGCTTGGCCCTTCGACGAAGCCGCGAAAAACTTCTTGGACGCTTCGAACTGGACACTATCGTCCGTTACAAACAATCTCAGGAGAACATTCGTGTCGACGCCAATTCGGGTCGTCACGCGGAATCACCATCGTCCTCGCCGAGGACATGACGCGCCACCGCGGCCGCAACCGCCTCGTCCATCTCCTCGATGGTCGTCGGGCGTCCGAGAGGATTGCCCAGAACGCCCGCGAGATCGATCATCCTCAATGTTCGCGGGATGATAGAAGCCTTGCCGTCGGTAATCTCCCATTCGATACGGGATCCATCCTCCAGCCCAAGCTCATCACGAACCGCCTTGGGAATCGTCGTTTGCCCCTTGGAGGTAACGGTTCCGAGAATACCCATCTCCTTACTCCAATCGCCATCCTTACACACCAAAATAGTAAGGATTTCTTCCTCGCACAACCCACCTAGCCGCGGCTCAGTGCCTTCAGCCCCAGCCGGATCAGCGTCGCCGAATCCGCGTCCTCGGCTCCGTCCCGCACGGCTTTGGCCACGGCATTGGCCGCCTGGTCCCGCGCATAGCCGAGATTGACCAACGCCGAGACCGCATCGCTGATCGGTGCCGGCGCGACGCCCTCGCCGAGCTCGCGTTTCAGCCCGTAGCTTTCGTCCGATCCGGCGCCGGAGAAGGCCGGCGCCTTGTCCTTCAATTCCGCCACGATGCGCGCCGCCACCTTCGGCCCGACGCCCGGCGAACGCGCCACCATCGCCTTGTCCTGCAGCGCGATCGCGTTGGCGAGATCACCGGTCGACAGCGTGCCTGTCACCGCCAGCGCCACCCTTGCGCCGACGCCCTGGACGGTCTGCAGCAGCCGGAACCAATCCCGCTCGACGGCTGAGGAAAAACCGTAGAGGCGGATCATGTCCTCGCGAACATACGTCTCGACGAAGAGCACGATCGCCTCGCCTGGCCCGGGCAAAGACGCCAGCGTGCGCGTCCCGCAATAGGCGATGTAGCCGACACCGTGGACGTCCACGACCACATGATCCTCGCCGATCTCGTCGACGGTGCCCTTCAGCTTTCCGATCATGGATGGGTCTCCGGCGAAACGATCTCGAGATCGGGAAAATAACTTCGGTAGCGGGAGGCATCCCGCGTCAACAGCCGATGGCCGCGAACGAAGGCGTGCGCGCCGATCAGAAAATCAGGCAGAGTGCGCTCCCGCCCCCCACCGCGCGAACGGTAGAGCCGATGCGCCCGCCCGGCCGGAAACGCGGCCTCGAACGGAAACGGCTCCCGACGCGGTCGCATCCAAGCGACCCGCGAGAACAGCTCTTCTTCCCGCATCGGCACGGCGAGCTCCGCCCAGACGATCGCGCTGAGGACAATCTCGCCGCTCCGGCACTCTTGCCTGACGGCCTCGATCGATTCCTCGAAAAACTGCCCGGTGCCCAGCATATCGATGAAGATGTTGGTATCAATCAACGTCGAGGTCTTCACGGGGTCCCCTCAACCAGTCCACATAGAACTTGCCGTCCATCCCGTCGGTATCGATCGTACCGCGCATCTCTGCCACATGCCGATCGAATGCCCGGTTCCAAACGACAGGATCGTCGTCCGCACAGGTGCGAACGAGCCGCACCGCGTCACCCGTATCGACGAAGTCCACCTCGCTGCCCGGCACGATGCCGAGCTTGTCGCGGATCGCCTTGGGGATCGTCACTTGACCTTTTTCCGTCACCCTCACCTGCCGCTCGCCTTCCATTTCAGCGAAAGTAATACCTGCCGGTAATACCTATTGACGGAAATGGAACATGTCAAGAACATCCGGTCTTGGTCGGCCACTGCATCAACGCCCCGCCATCAAGGCCCTCGCCTGTGCCGATTGGCGATGATGGGTATGGCAGATGGCGATAGCGAGCGCGTCGGCCGCGTCGTCGGTGTCGAAGCTTGCTTTCGGCATCAGCACCTTGACCATCATGTGGATCTGCTTCTTGTCGCCATGGCCGACGCCGATGACCGCCTTCTTCACCGCGTTGGGTGCGTATTCGGCGACCGGCAGGCCGGCGAGCGCCGGCACCAGCATGGCGATGCCGCGCGCCTGGCCGAGTTTGAGCGTAGCAACGGCATCCTTGTTGACGAAGGTCTGCTCGACCGCAGCCTCGTCGGGCTGATGGGTGTGGACCACCTCGGTCAGCCCGTCATGTATCTGGCGAAGCCGGGAGGCGAGGTCCAGCTTGTTGTCGGAGGTCACCGTACCGCTCGCGACGAAGCGCAACGAGTTGCCGAGCGTCTCGACGACGCCCCAGCCGGTGCGGCGAAGGCCCGGATCGATACCGATTATGCGAATGGATGCCTCCTGCAACACTTCCTTAACCTCCGATCCTAGCCGACTCGGAGAGCATCAGATAGGCAAATCATGAACGAAAAGAGAACGAAGCGAGAGCAAAACGCATAACGCTTCGGAAGGATCAGCGAATGCGATGACTGCCGCGCCTCAGGCCGCCGAAAGCTTCGCCATCACCTCGTCGTCGACCTCGAAATTTGCGTAGACGTTCTGCACGTCGTCGTCGTCCTCGAGATTGCCGATCAGGCGCAGGACGCTTTCGGCCTTGTCCTCGTCGACCGGCGTGCCGGTCTGGGGTCGCCAGATCGCCTTGACGCTTTCCGCCTCGCCGAGGGACGCCTCCAGCGCGGTGGAGACCTCGTTGATATCCTCGAAGGCGGTGATGATCGTGTGACCGCTCTCGTCGGAGATCACGTCGTCGGCGCCGGCTTCGATCGCCGCTTCCATCACCTTGTCCGCGTCGCCCACCGGAGCCGCATAGATGATCTCACCGACATGATGGAACATGAAAGAGACCGAACCGGTTTCGCCCAGCGCGCCGCCGGATTTGGTGAAACAGGACCGCACGTTGGAGGCGGTGCGGTTGCGGTTGTCGGTCAGCGCCTCGACGATGACGGCGACGCCGCCCGGCCCGTAGCCCTCGTAGCGGACCTCGTCGTAGTTCTCGGCGTCGCCGCCGGAGGCTTTCTTGATCGCTCGGTCGATGTTGTCCTTCGGCATCGACTGCGCCTTGGCGTTGTTGATCGCCAGCCGCAGGCGCGCATTCATCGACGGGTCGGGCAGCCCAGCCTTGGCCGCGACCACGATCTCGCGCGCGAGTTTGGAGAACATCTTCGATCGGACCGCGTCCTGGCGGCCCTTCCGGTGCATGATGTTCTTGAACTGTGAATGGCCGGCCATGGAAAACCTGTCGATCGGAGTGGAAAAAAGCTGCCCGTCATATAAAAAATGTCGCGGGAAACGTCCAGAACGAGGTTCGCGATGCCCGATGCCCGCCCGCCGGATGCCGACCGAGCGAATCACCGTCTCAGTGTGCGGCTCCCGGCGCTGCCGCTCACCGGCGGCTGCCAGTGCGGCCAGGTCCGCTACGAAATCCGCAAAGTCCCCCTCGCCTTCTACCTCTGTCATTGCACCGAATGCCAGCGCCACACGTCCAGCGCCTATGGGGAGAGCTTGCGCGTGGACTCTGCTAGCGTCGTTATAACCGGCACGCTGAAGACGACCCGGCGCACGTCGGACAGTGGCGCGATTCGGCTCGGCGACTTCTGCCCCGACTGCGGCGTGCGCATCCAGCATCGCTCGCAGGACAACCCGACCCGCCTCAACATCAAGGCCGGCACCCTCGACGATACATCATGGCTGGTGCCGGCCGGGCATATCTGGGTGCGCTCGAAGCAGTCCTTTGTCGCGCTAGGCCCGGACGAGCTGACCTTTGACGGCGAGCCGGACGATGTCGGTTCTGCGTCGATCCGCGCAAGGTGGCAGACGATGCTGGCCACCGGCGAACGAATGTAATGACGGCTTTATGATTTCGCCCGCCTGCGGCGTGCGATAAACTCTCTGGAGGGTAGAGCGAACCGGCATCGACCGACGCGGATCTCTCCCGGTCTCGCCCTGTCGTTAGGCTGCGGGGAACAGGTCGTGACGTACTTGGAGTCGGCGCCATGATACGCAACTTCACTGCCATCATTCTCGTACTCTTGATCCCGTTCGGGACAGCCCACGCCCAACTGCTGTCGAAGCCCTCCACTGGCACCAACGCCGACGCACCCGATACGCGGACGAAACTCTTCGCTGCGTTGAAGGCCGCGACATCCGATGTCGAGGGGCGTGCGGCCGAGGCCGCCATCTGGCGTTTCTGGATGCGAGCGGCGCCCGATTCCACCACGCGGCGCCTCGTCGACGACGCCATGAGCCGGCGCGGCAATTACGATTTCGCGGGCGCGCGGGAGCTCCTCGATGAAGCGATCACGCGTTCACCGACATACGCCGAGGCCTTCAACCAGCGCGGCTTCATCCGCTTCCTGCAGGAGGATTTCGACGGCGCCCTCGAAGACGTCGATCGGGCCATCGCGCTCGAACCCAATCATTTCGGCGCCATGGCCGGACGCGCGCATATCCTGATGCGTCAGGGGCGGTTTCGACTGGCACAAGCGCAGTTACGGGAAGCGGTGGCGATCCACCCGTTCCTGAAAGAGCGCGCGATGCTGGCGCCACCGGTCGATACCGCACCGGAGACACCGACGGATGGCGGCATCGATTTGTGACTGCCTTGGGTCATCCGGCCCGGACCATCGAAAAGGATCAAGCCGATGCACCATGCCTTCGCTCTGCTCTCAGCCCTGCTGATCCTCGCGCCGGGCGCGGCTGCCGCCCAATCGGTCCCGAGCACTTGCATCGCCGTTGCGGAAAACTTGCCTGAGACGCTCCGCGCGACCTACGTCTCCATGGACGCGAAGGCGCCCATGCGCCTGGCCCAACTCAGCCGAGACGAGGTCCGCATCACCTATGTCCATCATTCGACCTACCTGATCGAAAGCCCCGACGGCGTGACGGTGGCCACCGACTATTCCGGTTTCGCCGGCCCGACCGTCCCGGACATCGCCACGATGAACAAGGCGCACGCCACTCATTTCACGGAGTTTCCGGACCCGGCGATCGAGAATGTCCTGAAAGGCTGGAATCCCGAAGGCGGCCCCGCCCGCCATGCCCTCACCGTCGAGGACATGTATGTGCGCAACGTGCCGACCGATATCCGCTCCTTCGGCGGCGGAATCGAGCCGGACGGCAACTCGATCTTCATTTTCGAGGTGGCGGGGCTGTGCATCGGCCATCTCGGCCATCTCCATCATCGCCTGACCGACGAGGATTACGCCCAGATCGGCCGTCTCGACATCCTCATGGTGCCCGTCGATGGTGGCTATACGCTCAGCCAGGAGGGCATGGGCGAGATCGCCAAGCGACTGCGGTCCTCGATCGTCCTGCCGATGCACCGCTTTCGCGGGCCAATCGACCGGTTCCTCGATCGGCTGCCCGACTTCGCGGTAGACAGGCGCTCGGAAGACAGCTTCTCCGTCTCGCTCCGCACGCTTCCGGGCCGGCCGACGGTGATCGTGCTCTCAGGAGTCTGACGCGCCCCCCGCTCAACCGATCGTCGGCGGCTCGCCATGCGCCTGCGCCGGAATCGACGCACCGCCGCCCGTCCCAGCTTTCAATGCCGCAGCCTTCTGCCGCTTCCTCCGCGCCAGCATGTTCAGCCCTTCGACCAGGGCCGAGAAGCTCATGGCGGCGTAGATGTAGCCCTTCGGCACATGCACGCCGAAGCCGTCGGCGATCAGTGTCATGCCGATCATCAGCAGGAAGCCCAGCGCCAGCATGACGATGGTCGGGTTGGCCTCAATGAAGCGCGACAGCGGTCCGGCCGCGACCAGCATCACCACGACCGCAACGATGACGGCGATGAACATGATCCCGAGCTCGTCGGTCATGCCGACGGCGGTGATGATGGAATCGATGGAAAACACCAGATCGAGCAGCAGGATCTGCACGATCGCGGCGCCGAAGGTCAGCGTCGCCGCCTTGCCGATCATCGTATCCGGGTGATCGTCGGGATCGACGCTGTGATGGATTTCCTTCGTTGCCTTCCAGACCAAGAAGAGCCCGCCGGCGATGAGGATGAGGTCACGCCAGGAAAAGCCGTGGTCGAAGGCCTCGAACAGCGGTTCGGTCAGTTGAACGATGAAGGCAACGGTCGACAGCAGCCCCAGCCGCAGGATCAGGGCAAGACCGATTCCGACCCGGCGGGCCCGCTGCCGGTGTTCTTCCGGCAGCTTGTTCGAGAGGATCGAGATGAAGATCAGATTGTCGATGCCGAGCACGAGCTCCATCACGATCAACGTGGCGAGGGCCGCATAAGCGGTGGGGTCGGCGAGAAAGGCGAAGAAGTCGGCCATCGGGGCTCCTGAAGCGCGAGAGGTCGGCTAGAGAATCGGACCAAAAAGTGGAATCCGGTTTTTGGATCAATCCGATGCTCAATCAAAAATTTGGAGCGCCGTTCATCCAAATGGACGCACAGCGCTCCAAACCTGCGGAGAAAGTCGGGCGCGGCGCGCCAAAGGACAGAGGGCTGTTACCAAAAATCCGGCACCGCCCTGGTGAGCCTCGGTCCGATCCGTACCGGCGCGATCTTCTCGGCAAGGCCGGTTCGGTCGGATATCTCGACGGCAAGGCCGGCGAGGGTCGCGGGCCCCTGCGCCGCCTCGAAGCGACCACGCGGTACCTTGGAAACGAAGCGGTTGATCGGCTCCTCCTTCTCCATGCCGAGGGAGGAGTCATAATCGCCGCACATGCCCGCGTCCGACTGGTACGCCGTGCCGCCGGCCAAAATCTGGTGGTCGGCCGTGGGCACATGGGTGTGGGTGCCGACGACGAGGCTGGCACGGCCGTCGAGATAATGCGCGAAGCACTGCTTCTCGCTGGTCGCCTCGGCATGAAAGTCGACGATCACCGCGTCTGCTTGCTCACCGAGCGGACAGGCTGACAGGATGTCATCGGCGCAGGCGAACGGGTCGTCGAGATCGGGCGACATGAACACCCGGCCCATGATGTTGGTGACGAGCACCCGCGCGCCGTTTTTGGCTTCGAACAGTCCCGACCCGTTGCCGGGCGTGCCCTTGGGGTAGTTGGCCGGCCGGATGAAGCGATCATGGCGCGTTGCGAACGCCAATGCCTCGCGCTGATCCCAGACGTGGTTGCCGGTGGTCACCGCATCGGCGCCGGCCTCCAGCGTCCGTTGGAAAATCTCCTCGGTGATGCCGAAACCGCCGGCCGAATTCTCGCCGTTGACCACGACGAAATCGAGTTTCCAGTCGGAAATCAGACCGGGCAGCTTGTCATAGACGGCCGTGCGACCCGACCTTCCGACCATGTCGCCGAGAAAGAGAAAACGCATCAGGCGCGCCGATGTCGAGCGTCGGATTCACCGCCGACGTGATGTCGTTCATGGTTTGGTGAACATTCTTCCGACATGATCACGGGTTCTTGGCGTTGCGGTATCGCTTGGGCGAGACGGTCGATCATGCAGTGTCCTTGGCGTTTTCATGTCCAGCCGCAAAGCTAGGACATTTCCGCGCGGAAGGAAGAAAACCTGTCCGGCGCGGGTCGCATCAACCGATACGAGGGCTTGTCTAAACCATGAATTCCTTCCTCCGATACCGCCCGTCGGGCCTAGCATCCGTCTTCGCACGATTTCTGGCCCTTCTTTCGGTCGCTTTCCTTGCCGCCTGTGTCGGTTCGACGGGCGCCCTCGACATCGCCTCGACCAAGCCTGTGTCCGTCGACAGGGGCGTGGCGCTCGCATCGATCAACGCGTTCCGCGCGCAGAACGGGCTGGGATCGGTCCGCTTCGACGCCGTGCTGGACAAGGCGGCCGACAGGCAGGCCCGGGCGATGGCGGCACGCGGCAATCTCAGCCATACGGTCGATGGCGTCCTGCCGAGCCGCGTCGCGTCTTTCGGTTACAATTGGGCGGCGGTCTCCGAGAACATCGGCTGGAACTATCGATCAACCCCCGCCGTCATCACCGGCTGGAAGAACTCTCCCGGCCACCGCCGCAACCTGCTGAATCCCAACGTGACAGAGATTGGTTTTGCCGCCGCGACCGGCAGCAACGGCCAGCCCTATTGGGCCTTGATCCTGGGACGCGAGAAACGACGTTGATCACGGCCCATCACACCCGATCGTCTCACGTTCGGTGACGATCGCATGCAGTGGAATGTCGTGCGGCTCGGTCGGCACGGCCTCCACTTCCTGCACGGCGAAACCGACACCAATCAGGCGCGGCGCCTTGCCCTTCTCGCGCAGCTTTGCGATCGCCGCGTCGTAATAGCCGCGGCCATAGCCGATGCGCCCGCCGCTTCGGTCGAAGGCGGCCAGCGGTACCAGCATGACATCGGGATCGAGAACCGCAGCGTCCGGCCCCGGCGCATAGGTGCCGAAGCCTTGGGGTTCTAGCGGCGCGCCGCGCAGAAGCTCCCGAAACTGCAGCTGGTTTTCCACGATCGCCGGGACGCACAGGCGCGCGCCTCGGTCGGCAAGCGCCATCATCAATGGGCGTATGTCGATCTCCGTGCGGATCGGCAGGAAGCCGGAGATGATGGAACCGGGCTCCACCGCAACCAGATTGGCGCAGCGGTCGGCGACCGCGAGCGAGGCCTCGATCCGGGCCTCGGCTCCCATCGCATCACGCCGCGCCAGTGCTTCCGCGCGCAGACGCTGCTTTGCTTGCTGCATGCCGTGGTCCCCCGTCACTCCTGCGAATGGGAGTGCCGGATATCACCGGTGATGAGCAAGAGAAAGATGCCAAGATTGGCCGTGTCGCCCGAAATCGGACGCTCGTCGCGATACGTGGCCGGAAAGAGGATGGCGAGCCACCCGGCCGATGGAGAAGTCGAACCCGGGAACCTACAATGTAGGTGGGCGCCGTGTGCCCTGGCCCACGAGCCAAGGCAGGGACAGCTCCCTAGGGATGACTAAGGCCCCGAGATAATGTTACCCCTGTCGCACCGCGCAGCCCGCCGAGACCAGATATAGGCCGAGGCCGTCACGCTATCCATAGCAAGCGCGGCACCAGGCAATCTTTATTCGCGCTTGGCCAGAGCCACCTGCCTCAGACGAAATGCTTCGACAGCTTCAATCCCTGGGCCTGGTAGTTCGATTTGAGATCGAGGCCATACAGCCGGTCCGGCAACGCCTGCATCCGCTCATACACCAGCCGCCCGACGATCTGCCCATCCTCGAGGATGAACGGCACGTCGTGACTGCGCACTTCCAGCACGGCCCGGCTTCCGGTTCCGCCGGCCGCCGAATGGCCGAAGCCGGGGTCAAAGAAGCCCGCATAATGGACGCGGAACTCCCCGACCAACGGATCGAAGGGCGTCATCTCCGCCGCGAAGGCCGGCGGCACATGCACGGCTTCCTTGGATACCAGGATGTAGAACTCGTCCGGATCGAGAACGAGTTCGCCGGTCTTGCCCCGATGGATCGGCTCCCAGAAATCGGCTAGGGGATAGGCACCACGCCGGTCGACATCGACGACCCCGGTGTGCCGCTTGCCACGGTAGCCGACGAGCCCGTCGGCATTCCCCACCAGATCGATCGACAGCGCGATACCGCCGCCGGAGATGTTGGCCTCTGGCGCTGTTGTCAACCGTTCATGGGAGTGGAGATCCGATAATTCCGTCTCGGACAGCAAGGGTTCGCCGGTGCGAAAACGGATTTGCGACAGGCGCGAGCCCTGCCGCACCAGAATCGGAAACGTGCGCGGCGATATCTCAAGATAGAGTGGCCCGGCATAGCCGGCCGGCAGCTTGTCGAACTCCTGCCCCGCGTCCGCGAGCACCCGCGTGAAGATGTCGAGCCGGCCGGTCGAGGATTTTGGGTTCGCCGTCGCCCGGACGCCGTCCGGCAGGCGCAGGGTTTCCAGCAACGGCACCACGTAGACGCAGCCGGTTTCCAGCACCGCGCCCTCGGTCAGGCTGAACTCGTGCAATTGGAAACGCGCAAGCTGCTGGGCTACGCTACGCCCCTGCCCCGGCAGAAAACTCGCGCGAACCCGGTACGCCTTCGGTCCGAGCCGCAGGTCGAGGCTCGCCGGCTGGATCTGGTCCGCGTCGCGTTCAATCGGCGCCGCGATCGCCCCTGTGTCGAACAGTGTCGCGATTGCGCGATCCGGCAAAATTCCGTCGGTCATCGGTTGTCCCGTCATCGCCTGCATGTGCCCGCCCCGTGGGCGGCCGTTTGGTCCTCGATTGACGCCTAACGGGATCGGGTCTATTTGCAAAGTCGAGAGTGGTGATTTGGCCGGCCGGCTTGCAGCCACGTAAAACAAGTCGCTAAAGGGCCGATCCGACGATTGGGTATTCGATGGACCGGCTTCGCGGCATGCTGCGGCCGGTTTTTTGTTGTTCGGAGAAAAGCGATGCTGAAGAAAGCGGAAGAGCGGCGCAAACTGAGGCCGGCGACGGCGATGGTCCATGGCGGCACCATGCGTTCGGGATTCGGCGAGACCTCCGAGGCGCTGTTCCTCACCCAGGGCTTCGTCTACGACAGCGCCGAAGCCGCCGAGGCCCGCTTCAAGGGCGAGGAACCCGGCTTCATCTACAGCCGCTACGGCAATCCGACGACGCGCATGTTCGAAGAGCGGATGATGGCGCTGGAAGGCGCCGAGGACGCCCGCGCGACCGCGTCCGGCATGGCCGCGGTCGCCGCCGCCATGCAGTGCCAGGTGACAGCCGGGGATCATGTCGTTGCGGCCCGTGCGCTATTCGGCTCCTGCCGTTATGTCGTGGAGACCGTGCTGGGGCGCTGCGGCGTTGCCTGCACGCTCATCGATGGCCGCGATCTCGACGCGTGGCGCGATGCGGTGCGGCCGGAAACCAAGGTGTTCTTTCTGGAATCGCCGACCAATCCGACGCTGGAGGTCATCGACATCGCCGCGGTGGCGGAGATCGCCCATGCGGCCGGCGCCCGTCTGGTCGTCGACAACGTCTTCGCCACGCCAATGCAGCAGCGGCCGCTGGAGCTTGGCGCCGACGTCGTCGTCTATTCGGCGACCAAGCACATCGACGGCCAAGGCCGCTGCCTCGGCGGCATCGTTCTTTCTTCCAAGAACTGGATCGACGAGAATCTGCACGACTATTTCCGACACACCGGCCCGTCGTTGTCGCCGTTCAACGCCTGGACATTGCTGAAAGGGTTGGAGACGCTGCCCATCCGCGTCGCTCACCAGACCCGATCTGCGGCGCGCATCGCCGATATCCTGGCCGACCGGCAAGAGGTCGCGAAAGTGATCTACCCCGGCCGTTCCGATCACCCTGACGCGGCCGTCATCGCCCGGCAGATGAGCGGCGGTTCGACCCTGCTCGCCTTTGAGGTCAAGGGCGGCAAGCCCGCCGCCTTCGCCTTCTCGAATGCGTTGGAGATCATTCTGATCTCGAACAATCTCGGCGACGCCAAGAGCCTGATCACCCATCCGGCGACGACCACCCACAAGAACTTGGCCCCGGAGGCGCGCGCCGAGCTCGGAATCTCCGACGGTTTGCTGCGCCTGTCGGTCGGACTGGAGGATGTCGAGGATCTGATCGAGGACATCGAAGGGGCGTTGGCAGCGACTCGATGAACGATCTCCGGTTTAGCCGAAGCTGTTGAGGCTCAGCCGGATTCGCGACACAAAGGTCCAGGTCGTCATCGCCGCGAACACATAGGCGATGGCCGCGAAATATTGCGGAAACAGGCAGAACAGCACGAAGGCCGCGATCGTCTCGGTCGCTTCCGCGAGCCCGGTCGTAAAGAACAGCGACTTCCTGCCCCGTTGCTCCGTGGCAAGCTTGCGCTTCTCGGCCATGATCGCGAAGGCAAGGAAGCTCGCGCCATTGGCGTAGAAGCTCATCAAAAGGACCGCCGCCGCCAGCCCGTTCGCCGCCGGATCGAGGATCGCGAAGGCGAGCGGGATTATGCCGTAGAAGACATAGTCGAAGACGATGTCGAGATAGCCGCCGAGATCGGTCGGAGCGGTTTGCCGCGCCACCGCGCCATCGAGCCCGTCGGCCAGCCGCGACACCAGGATGAGGACCAGCCCCCCCCAGAGAGAACCGAAGGCGATCGCCACCGCGGCGGCGAGGCCGAGGACGAGGCCGGCGACCGTCACGCTGTTGGCACCGACGCCCCGGCGGCACAGGACCACAGCCAGCCGGTTCATCGGCGGATCGATCCGTTTCTTCAGGACACCGTCGAGCAAACTTTTACCGTCCAAACTTCTGACGTCGCGCGATTGACCCTGGCACGCCGCACCGCGATAAAGGGAACGAGGCGACAGGCATTGGAACTGGCCATGTACAAGGCGACGACTTGCGAGATCACGGTCACCGTGACGCCCGCCTACCTTGAGGACCAGTCCCAACCGGACGACGGCCGTTGGTTCTGGGCTTACACGGTCGAGATCACCAACGGCAGCCGTGAACCGGCGCAACTGCGATCACGATACTGGCACATCACCGATGCCAACGGCCATGTCGAGGAGGTTCGCGGCCCCGGCGTCATCGGGGAGGAGCCGGTGCTGTCGCCTGGCGACAGTTTTACCTACACCTCCGGCTGCCCACTCGGCACATCCTCCGGCTTCATGCGCGGCCATTACGAGATGCAGGGACCCGACGGCACGTTCTTCACGGTGGAGATCCCGGCGTTCTCGCTGGACGTACCCGTGCGGCAGCGGGTGCTGAATTAGGCCGAGACCATCGGCATGAGCGCGGTCTGATCCGCCTATTCTGACGCCGGCGCGTCGCCCGACGTCGCGTCCGCCTCAAATTCGGCCGGGTCGAACTCGTAGCCCTCGCCGCAGAACTCGCAGGTGACTGCGATCTTGCCGTCCTCGACGCTCTCGCCGATCTCCTCCTGGGAGAAGTTCGACAGGACGTCGCGGATTCGCTCGCGCGTGCAGGAACAGTCGTCGGCGACGGGTTTGGCAGGGAACACCCGCACTCCGCGCTCGTGAAAGAGTCGGAATAGCAGCCGCTCGACACCGACATCGGGGTCGGCAAGCTCGGACGCATCGATCGTGTCGACCAACGCGCGCACCTCGACCCAGGCGTCGTCCGGCTCGAAGCTCCCCTCGGGATCGTCGGCCCCTTCCGGCGCGTCTCCGCCCGGCAGATCGGGCAGACGCATGCGCTCCGGCGCCTCGGGCAGGAACTGCGCGATGAGGCCGCCGGCTCGCCAACCCTCGACGAACCCGTTCTCGCCGCGCCGGGCGATCTTGGCGACCGCCAGCTTCACCGCCGTCGGAATCTGCTCCGACTGGCGGAAATAGGCCTCGGCCACTTCTTCCATCGATGTGCCGTTCAGTTCGACAATGCCCTGGTAGCGCTGCATATAGGCGCCCTGGTCGACGGTGAGCGCCATGACGCCCTTGCCCAAAAGCGCCTCGGAATGCGTCGTGCCGGCGCTGATGGCCGCGTCGAGCTTGGCGTCGTCGAAGCGGGCATAGGCTCTGACGCTCGAGGGCGTGGCGAAATCGACGACGAGAAGGTCCACCGGCCCGTCCGTCTGAGTCTGGGCGATGAACTTGCCGTCGAATTTCAGCGACGTGCCGAGCAACACCGTCAGCGCGATCATCTCGGCGAGCAGGCGCGACACCGGCTCGGGATAATCGTGACGCCCGAGGATCTGATCCAGCATGGGGCCGAGTTGGACCGCCCGGCCGCGCGCTTCGAGCGCCTCGACGTTGAAGGGGACTACGGCGTCGTCGCCGGCATAGCCAAACTCGCCGAGCGCGCGTTCTGCCTCAGCCATGCTTCTTACCCGCCATGCCCTGCTGCGATGGGTCCGCGACGACTTCGCCGAAACACCAGGCCAGGATCGATTTTTGCGCGTGAAGCCGGTTTTCCGCTTCGTCGAAGACCACCGACTGCGGTCCGTCGATGACGGCGTCGGTCACTTCCTCGCCGCGATGGGCCGGGAGACAATGCATGAAAAGCGCCTCGGGCTTGGCATGCGCCATCAGGCGCTCGTTCACCTGATAGGGCATGAAGACATTGTGGCCGCGGGCTTGGTCCTCGCGGCCCATGGACACCCAGGTATCGGTGACGACGCAATCGGCGCCGGTCACCGCTTCCACCGGGTCGTCGGTAGTTAGGATCGAGGCCCCCGCATTGCGAGCCCTTTCGACGAAGTGCATGTCGGGTCCCGATCCGGCGGGTGTCGCGACCCGCAAGGCGAAATCGAACCGGGCCGACGCCTCGACGAAGGAGGACAAGACGTTGTTGCCGTCGCCGGTCCAGGCGAAGGTCTTGCCGCGAACCGGCCCGCGCTTTTCCTCGAAGGTCAGAAGATCGGCCATGATCTGGCAGGGATGCGTGTCGTCGGTCAGTCCGTTGATCACCGGCACGGTGGCGAACTCGGCGAGTTCCATCAGCCGCGCGTGCGCGGTCGTGCGGATCATGATTGCGTCGACATAGCGCGAAAGCACCCGCGCCGTATCAGCGATCGTCTCCTCACGGCCAAGCTGCATTTCCGCGCCCGACAAAAACAGCGTCTCGCCGCCGAGCTGGCGCATGGCGACATCGAACGACACGCGGGTGCGCGTCGAGGGCTTGTCGAAGATCATCGCCAGCACCTTGCCGGCAAGCGGTTTCGGGCCGTTGCGGCCGAGCGCCTTGCGCTCCGCCGCATCGCTCATGATGGCGCGAAGCTCGCCGCTTTCGACCGCCGCGATATCGAGAAAATGCTTGGGATGTCCGTTCATCATCGCTCCGGCCTCATGCACTCTTGCGCCGGTTGCCCAGCGACAGGGAAGCAACGGCCGTTTCAATGCGGGCCATTCCTTCCCGGACTTCGTCCGCCGTCAGGATCAGCGGCGGCAGCAGACGTACGACATTGTCTCCGGCCGGAACCGCCAAGAGCCCCTGCTCCCGCATGCCCGCCACCAGTTCGGTATTGGGAACCTTGGCCTTGAGGCCGAGTAGCAGACCTTCGCCGCGGATCTCCTCGACGACGTCGGGATAGCGGTCGGCCAGCGATGCCAGCGACTGCTTGAACAACAGTGCGGTGTCGCGGACATGCTCAAGGAAACCGTCCGCCAGCACGATGTCGAGAACCGCGTTGCCCACGGCCATGGCCAGAGGATTGCCGCCATAGGTCGTGCCATGGGTTCCCGGCGTCATGCCGATGGCCGCTTCCGCCGTCGCCAGGCATACGCCCATGGGAAAGCCGCCGCCGAGACCCTTGGCCGAGGCCAGGATATCCGGCGCGGCGCCCGAATGCTCGTAGGCGTAGAGCGTGCCGGTTCGCCCGATCCCGGTCTGCACCTCGTCATAGATCAGCAGGATGCCATGCTTGTCGCAAAGCCCGCGCAACCCCCGGAGACACTGGGGCGGGACCTTGCGGATGCCGCCCTCCCCCTGGATTGGCTCGATCAGGATCGCGGCGACGTCCGGCGCGGCAGCGGCCTGTTTCAGCGCTTCGTGGTCGCCGAACGGCAGTTGATCGAAGCCCTCGACCTTCGGGCCGAAGCCTTCGAGATATTTCTTCTGGCCGCCGGCGGCTATCGTCGCGAGGGTCCGCCCGTGGAACGCGCCCTCGAAGGTCAGAATCCGGAAACGTTCGGGCGCGCCGCTGACAAAGTGATAACGCCGCGCCGTCTTGATCGCGCATTCCAGCGCCTCGGCACCCGAATTGGTGAAAAAGGCGCGATCGGCAAAGGTCGCGGCGGTCAATCGTTCGGCGAGGCGCCGCTGGCCGGGAATCTCATAAAGATTAGACACATGCCAGAGCTTCTCCGCCTGGTCCTTGAGCGCGGCGACGAGATGCGGATGGGCATGACCGAGGGAATTGACCGCGATACCGCCGCCAAAATCCATGTACCGTCGGCCATCGCGCGTCTCCAGCCAGACGCCTTCACCGCGCTCGAAGGCGAGATCGGCGCGCGCGTAGGTCTCGAAGAGAGGCGATTGATGGTCCTTGCTGTCAGCCATGGCGATCGACTTCGCTGATGATCCGGTTCGGCTCCCGGGTGGGATCGTCTTGGATCAGGTTCTGGAAACGTCAAAGCCTGCCGAGAGGGCAGGCTTTGCGGGTCGCTCCGAATGCATCGGATGCCTAGCTATACCACAGCGGGTCGGGCGGGTGTCAATGAAACCCGCAGAAGGATACTATCGGAAGCGATCGTTTGCCCCGTGGGCAACCGCCTTCGCCGCGAGGGCTTTGGCGAAAAGAGGTCGATTGAATGAATTCCGATTGGCCCGTCTTGCCTTTCCCGGCCTGGCGGGAAACCTGCAAGGCCCTTCATCTCTGGTCGCAGATTGTCGGCAAATACCGGCTCGCCCATACCCCCTGGGTCAATCATTCCTGGCACGCCACCCTCTATGTCACCCCACGCGGGTTGACGACCGGTCCGATCCCGGATCCCGGCGGCGTGGTCACGCTCAGCTTCGACTTTTGCGACCATGCTCTTGTGGCCGAAGCCGCAAGCGGTTCGCGTGAAAGCTTTCCGCTACAGCCGATGAGCGTCGCCGCCTTCTTCGACCGCACCAAGCGATTGGTCACGTCCGTGGGCGGTGAGCCTTCCATTCATGGCCGCCCTAACGAATTGCCGGACGAGGTTCCATTCGCCTCCGACACCGAGGAGCGGCCTTACGACCGCGACGCGGTGCGCCGCTTCCACCAAGCCCTTATCCATATCGATCGTGTGTTCGGACGTTTTCGCACAGGCTTTGTCGGCAAGGTCAGCCCGGTGCATCTCTTCTGGGGCGCGCTCGATCTTGCCGTGACACGTTTTTCCGGTCGCCCCGCCCCTTTGCATCCCGGCGGTTTTCCAAACTTACCGGATATGGTGACGCGCGAGGCCTACAGCCACGAGGTCTCTTCGGCAGGGTTCTGGCCGGGGGGCGGCGGCATCGACGAGGCGATGTTCTATTCCTACGCCTACCCCGTGCCGAATGGCTTCGCGGACCGTGCGGTGGAGCCGGTCGCCGCGCGCTTCGACGCGAAGCTCGGAGAGTTTCTGCTGCCGTATGAATCGGTCCGGACAAGCGCCGATCCGGAAGCGACGCTGCTGCGGTTCCTGCAATCGACCTACGCGGCAGCGGCCGATAGGGGTGACTGGAACCGGGCCGCGATGGAGTGCGAATTCGGCGTGCCTCGCGTTCCGCGCAAAATTCACGGTCTGCGTTAACGCCCCATTAACCCACAAGTCTGGGGAAAACGACAAATCGATTCGCCTGTGACACGCTGGACTCTTGTCACAGAGTCCAGCGATGGGCTAAATTGAATTCAAGATACTAGATTTCGTGCGGCGGACCTAGTTCCTCAATAAATGTAGTGCGTCACCTCGCACACCGTTTGTGCGGGGTGAAGGATTCCGCCCGCCGCATATTTTTGCTGTAAGGAGCTTGTCATGGGCTGGACCGACGAACGCGTGGAGTTGCTGAAGCAGCTTTGGACGGAGGGCCTCAGTGCCAGCCAGATTGCCGAGAAGCTGGGCGGTGTCAGCCGCAATGCGGTGATCGGAAAGGTCCATCGGCTGAAGCTGGAATCGCGCGCGAAGTCTCCCAATGTCGCGGCTCCGGTTGCGGAACGGCAAGCGTCGCCCCACTTGAAGGAAGTCGAGACCATCGAAATGGTGCAGCCGGCACGTTTTATGCCGGCGCAATCGGTTTCGGCGCGCTCGATGCCCCGCACCCACGGTGCGACGGCTTTGAAGATGGATCCCGAGGAGGAGACGGAAGTGATCGCCGAACCCCAACGTCAATCTGGCGAAGTGGTCCCGATCGCGCGTAAGCTCAGCCTCGTGCAACTGACCGAGAGCACCTGCAAATGGCCAGTGGGCGATCCGCTGAAGCCGGGTTTCCACTTTTGCGGCAACGGCTCGAACGAGTCTTCGCCCTATTGCGAATACCACGCGTCATTGGCCTTCCAGCCGGCATCCGAACGGCGACGGGCGCGCTGACAAGCGCGCGTCCTTCCGAACTTTCACTTTCCGGGAAATCGAGACCGCCATTCGGCGGTCTCTTGGTATTCGGAGGTCTCTTCGTCTTGAACGGCCGCGGATGCTCGTTCCTCTACGACCCCGCGCTCTCCATCGCGCTTGTCGCCGACGGTTTGGCGGTGGCGGAGAATTGCTCGTCGAGGGCGTAGCCGGCACCGCGAACAGTCCGGATCGGGTCTCGCTCGCGGCCGCGTTTGATTGCCTTGCGCAGGCGTCCGACATGGACGTCGACGGTGCGCTCATCCACATAGATGTCCCTGCCCCAGACGCCATCGAGCAGTTGCTCGCGGGAGAACACCCGCCCTGGGGACTGCATGAAGAACTCCATCAGCTTGAACTCGGTCGGGCCGAGCTTGATCTCGCGGCCGGCCCGGCGAACCCGGTGGTTCTCCCGATCGAGGTCGATATCACCGGCGGTCAAAAGCTTGGAGATTTTCTCGGGCTTTGCCCGCCGCAGCATTGCCCGAACCCGTGCGATCAGTTCCGGCGTCGAGAACGGCTTGACCACGTAATCGTCGGCGCCGACCGACAGGCCGCGCACGCGTTCGCTTTCCTCGCCGCGGGCGGTCAGCATGATGATCGGAAGTTTCTCGCTCTCGCCGCGCTGACGAAGTCTGCGGCAAAGTTCGACGCCGGACAAACCCGGCAGCATCCAATCCAGGATCAGGAGGTCGGGTAATTCTTCCTTGAGGCGCAGGTCCGCCTCGTCGCCCCGGGTAATGACGTCGACCTGGTAACCTTCGGCTTCGAGATTGTAGCGAAGCAGGACGCCGAGCGCGTCCTCGTCCTCCACCACGGCGATGCGTGTGGCCATGTCCGTTTACCCTTCGGGGCCGGCGGGCGGCAGGTTGGACCCCTGCTGCACCAAGGACGGAGTGCTGTCGCCTTTCGGCCGCTCCGCCTCCATCTGTTCGCCGGTCTGGATATAATAGATCGTCTCGGCGATGTTGGTCGCGTGGTCGCCGATGCGCTCGATGTTTTTCGCGCTGAACAGCAGATGCGTGCAGGCGGTGATGTTGCGCGGATCTTCCATCATGTAGGTCAGCAGCTCACGAAAGATCGAGGTGTACATCGCGTCGATCTGCTCGTCATTGTCGCGAACCGCCATCGCCCGAAGGTGATCGTGCTCGCCATAGGCGTCGAGCACTTCCTTCAGCTGCACCAGCGCCAGTTCCGACAAATGCTCGATGCCGCGCACGAGTTGCACCGGCTGGGAATGGTCGTGCACGGCGATCACACGCTTGGCGATATTCTTGGCCAGATCGCCGATCCGCTCCAGATCGTTGGAAATGCGGATGGCGCCAACAATCTCGCGCAGGTCGACGGCCATCGGCTGGCGCTTGGCGATGGTGCGGATCGCCCGCTCGTCGAGGTCGCGCTGGGCCGCGTCGAGCAACACGTCATCGGCGACGACCGACTGCGCCAGATCCCAGTCGCTGCGCATCAAGGCCGCGACCGACTGCTCGACCATCCGCTCGGCCTGGCCGCCCATCTCCGAAATCCGGCGCACGATGAATTTGAGTTCGTCCTCGTAGGACGTGACGGTATGCTCGGTCATCTGCCGCTTTCCTCATAGTTTTCGTTCAGCCGAAGCGCCCGGTGATGTAGTCTTGGGTGCGCTTGTCGTCGGGGTTGGAGAACATTTTCTCCGTCGCCCCGACCTCGACGACGCGGCCCAGATGGAACATCGCCGTGCGCTGCGACACCCGCGCCGCCTGCTGCATCGAGTGGGTAACGATCACGATCGTGTAGTTCTGCTTCAATTCGTCGATCAGTTCCTCGATCTTGGCGGTCGCGATCGGATCGAGGGCCGAACACGGCTCGTCCATCAGGATCACCTCGGGCGAGACGGCGATGGCGCGAGCGATGCACAGGCGCTGCTGCTGACCGCCAGACAAGCCGGTCCCCGGTTCATCGAGACGGTCCTTGACCTCCTCGAACAGGCCAGCCTTGCGAAGGCTGGTCACCACGATCTCTTCCATCTCCGTCTTCGACGTCGCCAGGCCGTGGATACGCGGTCCGTAGGAGACGTTGTCGAAGATCGACTTGGGAAATGGATTGGGCTTCTGGAAGACCATGCCGACCCTGGCGCGTAGCTCCACCACGTCGATGTCGGGATCGTAGATATCCCGGCCGTCGAGCGTGATATGGCCTTCGACCCTGGCGATGTCGATCGGATCGTTCATCCGGTTGAGACAGCGCAGGAAGGTCGATTTCCCACAGCCGGACGGGCCGATCAGGGCGGTGACCTGACGCTCCTCGATGTCGAGATCGACGTCGAACAGGGCCTGTTTCTGGCCGTAATAGACCGAGACCTTTTCGCCCCGCATCTTGATCGGATGGTTGGGTCGCACCGCAGCTCCCTTCGCTGACGTCGTTTGCATATCGTCCACCATGGCGGATTCCTGTCGCAAGATCACCAGCGCCTCTCGAAACGGCGGCGCAGAAGAACCGCGGTAAGATTCATCACGGTTAGGAACATCAAGAGCACGACGATCGCGGCACTGGTGCGCGCGACGAATCCGCGCTCGGGACTGTCGAACCAGATGAAGATCTGGGTCGGGAGCGCGGTGGACGCGTCCACTATGCTGGATGGCGCCGACGTGATGAACGCGTTCATGCCGATCAGCAGCAAGGGTGCGGTTTCGCCGAGTGCCTGGGCCAGACCGATGATCGTTCCAGTCAGGATGCCGGGCAACGCCACGGGAAGAACGTGGTGGCCGATGACCTGCATCTCGGAGGCGCCAACGCCCCTCGCCGCTTCACGGATCGACGGCGGCACGCCCTTGAGCGCGCTGCGCGTCGTGATGATGATGGTCGGAAGCGTCATCAGCGCCAGCACGAGCCCGCCGACGAGCGGCGCGGAACGGGGCAATCCGAAAAAGCCCAGGAACAGCGCAAGGCCCAGGAGGCCGAAGACGATGGACGGCACCGCGGCAAGATTGTTGATGTTGATCTCGATGAAATCCGTCAGCCGGTTTTTCTTGGCATGTTCCTCCAGATAGACTGCGGCTCCGACGCCGAGCGGCACGGCCACGACCAGGCAGACGAGCAGCAGGAAGAACGAGCCGATGATTGCGCCCTTGAGGCCGGCCAGCTCCGGAAAGCGGCTGTCCGCGTTGGTGAACAGACCCCAGTCGAATGTCGAGCGGATGCGCCCGGCCTCATCGAGCGCCTGATAAACCTCGATCTGCCGGTCGCTGAGCGGACGCCGACTGGCGTCGACGGTGGGATCGATCACGCCCTCATAGAGCTGCTCATAGGGGTCGGATACCGGAACCCACACATCGAGCCCCTCGGTAACGGCAGCGCCAGCTGCAGCGATCGCATCCCTGACGTCGTATTGCGCGCCGTCGCTGAGGATCGAGGTGATCTCGCGGCGCTCCTTGCGACCCTCGGTCGCGGGAAAGAACGACAAAATGGCATCGTTGGCAGCCGAGCGGGGGCTTTTTGCCGCCGCCTCCTCGACGCTGGAAAAGGGCGGTATTTCGATGCGGACTTGGGTCTGCGTCCAGGCGCCCATGGACGAGCTGACGACCGACCCGACCAGGATCGCGAGCATTGTGAGGGCGAACAGGATCGCCACGATCCCGTACAGCTTGAGACGCGTCTGCGCGGCCTTGCGCCGTTTCAGGCTCGACCGAACCAATTGCTGCGTGCGGGAGGTCTCGCCGCCGGAAGACACGATCTCAGTCATATTGTTCCCGGAAGTGCTTGACGACCTGCAGCGCGATGAGATTCAGGCCGAGCGTCGCGATAAACAGCGTCAGACCGAGACCGAACGCGGCGAGTGTCTTGGGGCTGTCGAATTCCGTGTCGCCAGTGAGCAGCGAGACGATCTGGACTGTGACCGTCGTGACGCCTTCCAAGGGGTTGGCGGTCAGATTGGCGGTGAGCCCCGCAGCCATCACCACGATCATCGTCTCGCCGATCGCCCGGCTCGAGGCCAGGAGAACACCGCCGACGATGCCCGGAAGGGCCGCCGGTAGCACGACGCGCATGACGGTTTCGGCCTTGTTCGCGCCGAGGCCGAACGAACCATCCCGCAGCGACTGCGGCACCGAATTCAGCGCATCGTCGGAGAGCGAGGAGATGAACGGTATCAGCATCACGCCCATCACCAGGCCGGGCACGATCGCCGCCGTCGGCGAGACGGAGACGCCGACTACCTCGCCGGCTCCTCGGATCGCCGGAGACACAACCAGGACCGCGAAGAAGCCGTAGACGATGGTCGGGATCCCAGCCAGGACCTCGATGAGTGGCTTGACCAGGCCGCGAACCGCCCTCGGCGCGAATTCGGACATGTAGATCGCCGCGAACAGCCCGACGGGCAGCGCGACGATCATCGCGGTCGTCGCGATGACGAAGGTTCCGACGAAGATCGGCACGGCGCCGAATGCACCAGTGCTGCCGACCTGATCGGCACGAATGGCGATCTGCGGATCCCATTTCGTTCCGAAGAAGAATTCGATCGGCGAGACCACCGCGAAGAACCGGAATCCCTCGAATACCAGTGAGAAGAAAATTCCCGCAGTCGCCAGAATCGACACGGTGGCGCAACCAATCAGCAGCCATTTCAGGATCCGCTCGGCGTTGTTGCGCGCCTGGAACCGCACCCGGACCCGCGCCAGCACCCAGGCAATGGCGCCGGCACCGATAAGCAGGAGGAGCCCCGCCAAAATCCACCGCGACAGGGTGGCAGCGCTTTTGAAGCGCTCCGCGGCGGCCAAAACCGCCGCACTGGGCTCGCCGAAGGTAATACCCACAGCGGCCTGCCGGACCTCGCCGACGATGAGGCTGAGCCGTGATGGGCTCAGTCCGTCCGTCACTGACGACGGCAGCAGCGTGCGAATATAGGCGTTCAGGATGGCCGGCTCGAGCAACAGCCAGGCGACGATCAGCGCGAGACTTGGCACCAACACCAGCAGCACCGCCAGATATCCGTGATATTTCGGAAGCGAGTGGAGCCGCGCTTCGCTCGCCGCGCCCGAACGGCGTGCCTTGCGGCTGGCAAGAATGAAGCCGGCGATGCTCAACAGCACCGGAATGGCGAAGATGATGCTCAGCGGCACGGCCAGGCTCCGTTGGGGTCCCGCCGACCCGGATAGGCCGACGGGATTGCTTGAAGGCGTAGGCTAGGAAACGCCGGATGTCAGCCCTGAGGAGCTTCCATCGAGCCGCCGTTCACAGTCTTGTCCTGGATCTCTTTCAGCTTTTCGTCCTTCAGCGGGACGAGGCCGCGGTCCAGCAGATAGCCATCCTGTCCCATCGCGTTTTCGCTGACATATTCCGCGACGAACTCGTTGAGGCCGGGAATCGCCTGACGGTGTGCATTCTTGATGTAGACGAACAGCGGACGGGATACCGGATACTCGCCCGATTCAACGGTCGTCTCCGACGGCGTGACGCCACCGATCTCCGCCCCCTTCAGCTTGTCCTGATTTTCGTACAGGAAGGAATAGCCGAAGATGCCGAAGGCGCTCGAATCGGACTCCAGACGCTGGACGATGAGGTTGTCGTTCTCGCCGGCTTCGACAAACGCGCCGTCGGTGCGCATGCGCTGGCAGACTTCGGCCTTGCGGTCGTCTTCGAGAGCTTCGACTTCGGCAAGCTCGCCGCAGCCTTCTTCCATGACGAGTTCGACCCAGGCGTCGCGGGTGCCGGACGTCGGCGGCGGGCCGTAAACCAGGATCGGCTCGGCGGGCAGCGAAGCATCGATCTCGTTCCAGCTCTTGTACGGATTGGCCTTGATCTCGCCGTCGACGGGCACTTCGGCGGCAAGCGCCTTGTAGAGCTGCTCTTTGGTGACGGACAGATCCGGGCCGTTCTGCGACGACGCGAGCGAAAGCGCGTCATAGCCGAGCAACACCTCGGTGATGTCGGTCACGCCGTTCTTCTGGCACAACTCCCACTCGGACGGCTTCATGGCACGCGACGCGCCAGTGATGTCCGGGGTCTGGGCGCCAACACCTTCGCAGAAGATTTTCATGCCGCCGCCGGTACCGGTGGATTCGACAACCGGTGAGGAAAACTCCGACTGGTTCGCGAACTGTTCCGCGACAGCCTGGGTGTAGGGAAAAACAGTCGAAGAGCCCACGATTTGGATCTGATCACGGCTCTGCGCGCCAGCCTGGCCGGTCAAAGCGATTGCGGTGCCGAGCGCAAGGCCGGCGATGAGTCTGTTGTTCACGGGAAGATCTCCTTGAGGAGTTTCGTTGAGAACCGAGCGTTGAATTGCCACCCTGCTTGGCGGCTACGGTTCGCCGTCACCTCTATCGACGTCGCACGAACTCTATATGACACCTTGAACTCAGTTTTATGACACCATAACGCATTGATTATTATTGTATTTTAAGATTGCACTGACGTTCGCCGCGGATCGGGAAAGCGCGCCGTGAAGACCGACCCCTCACCGATACGCGAGACGATCACAAGCCGACTGCGATGGCGCAGGAGGATATTGCGGACAATCGACAGGCCCAGACCGGTGCCGTGCTTGGCGCGCGAGTTGCCCACATCCACCCGGTAGAAACGCTCGGTGAGCCGCGGTACGTGCTCGGCGGGAATGCCGGGACCGAAATCGCGAACCGAAGCGTCGATCACCGGTTCTCCCCGTTCGCTGGTTAGGGACAACTCCATTTCAACGCGCTTGCCACTCTCACCGTATTTGCAGGCGTTCTCGACGAGGTTCGAGAACACCTGGATCAGTTCGTCCTCGTCGCCGGCAACGACGAAGGCGCCCTCGGGAACGGAAAAATCGATCGTCATACCAAGTTCCGCGGCGAGCGGGGTTAAGTGCGATCGGACCTTGTTCAAGACCGCCGCCAGGTCGGCGGTCGCCGCGATGGGCACATGCCGCTTCATCTCAATCCGGGAAAGTGACAACAGATCGTCGATCAGCCGCGACATCCGCGTGGCCTGCTCGCGCATGATCTGCAGAAAGCGCTCGCGCGCGGCGGCGTCGTTGCGGGCGGGTCCCTGCAGCGTCTCGATGAAGCCGGTCAGCGACGCCAGCGGTGTGCGCAGCTCATGGCTCGCATTGGCGACGAAATCCGTCCGCATGCGCTCGATCCGCAATTCCGCCGTCCGGTCGCGGAACAGAATCAGGAAGAAATGCGGCCGCTCGCCCTGATGCGGCGGAATCGCCACGATCTCGGCTTGCCAGGTTCGCTCGGGCCGCCGCTCCTCAAGCATGGCATAGGCCGGCTGAAGGCTTGCGATGGCGCCCTCGATAGTGCCCAGCAATTCCGGCGAGCGGAAGCGAAGCGAAATCGGGTCCCCGAGCGCCATGTTGCCGAAGGCGATCAGCGAGGCCGGGTTCCGGTAGCGCAGCAGCATCGCACGGTCGACGATAAAGCCTGGCTCCTGAAGCGCCTCGACCACTGCCTTCATGCCCCGCGCCGGCCAAATCGACTGCCCTCCATCCGCGGCGGGGGCTCGCCCGCGGGCCGCTCCACGTCCACGAGGCCAATGCATGACAAGCATGAGCAGAACGAACACGAACAGCGCGCCGACCGCGGCCTCGGGAACCCACCAGGCGAGAGCACCAAGCGCCACGGCTGCAGCAAGGCTCGTGCGTTTGGTATGGCTGGTTCTGCTTACGCCAGTGGCGTCGGTGCTCAGTTCATCTTCCGGTCGTCCGGTCAAAGCCATCGGTCTGCCTTTGCCGGGAAATTTGCGAATCGCAAGGGAAACAGCATGGAGCGAGCCTACGTCGGTCCCATCAGATTTTCATGACGAGGTGGCGGATTGCGTCGCCGCGCCGGGGCGGCTGCGCCGATCCCTCATTCGACCGGCCGAAGGCGAAACCCGTAAACATTGAGGTCGCGCGCGTTTCCGCCGACGCCCGGACCGATCGCAAGCTGCGCCGGTCCGTCGACACCTGCCGGCACATCCATGTCGAACACGAAGGTTTCCTCCCCGATTGTCGTCGAAAAGCGCTGCCGGCCACAAACAGTTTTGCCGGCGAACAGGCACCGGATGGTGAACTCGCGAGGCGTATCGTCCGGCGAGCCGACGGTCAGTTCGCCGCGCGCCTTCTGGCCGGCCAGTCGCGCAACGATACCGGGTCCAATCAGCAGCGCGATTTCGGCCTCCTCCGTATCAGCCGGCCCCTCGATCTGGACGGCGGCGCGTCCGCCGGCGCCGTCGATCGCTTTTACCCGGCCACCGGTTTCGGCCGACACGCGGTCGATTTGACCGCCGGCAAAAACCTCAATCCAGTTTTCTTGAGAGGCCCCGGCCGCGACTCCGTCAGAAGATCCGACACGGACACGCCGTCCGGTGGTTTCCTGCTCCGACCCGACAGCCGTCGGGTCTGATGACGTGCGGGACAGTGCGAACCAAGTGGCCACGGCAACGAGCAGTAAAATCACGAGGGCGATCACCGAAATGGCGAGACGCCGGTGCGCCCATCGCGCCGGCGGGGCGCGACGACCACCCGGCGACCAGGCGTCGTCGGCCCGCGCGATCCGATCTTGCTCCGGGTCGCTTAAAATCGGCACGGTGTCGATCCCGCGTTCCCCCGCCAGCCGCGCGGCGCCGGCCGCAGTCGCCTGCCGCACCGGTGCGTCGAGCCCGCCGGGGGGCGACTCGGCGACAAAGGGAGATCGGCCACCACCGGATGTGGCAACCGCGACATCGGCCGGGATTGCCTCCCCGCCTTGCGAGTCTCGATAGGCCGCCGGAGGATAGTCGGCTTCGATCGCCTCGATCGCCGCCATCAAATCGTCGCGCTGGCGATTCGCCTCCGCCTCGTCCTGATTCTTGTCGGTCACCACGCGAATCATCGCGCGCTCGGCCGCCTCATAAACCTTGACGCGGAAATCCGGATCGGCCGCGTTGCCCTTTTCCAGAGCGCGTCTGACGCCCCGTTCGATCGCGCTGATCACGATTTTCCACCCTTGTCGGTAAGAAAAGCTGCGCCTCCTTCGATATATAGCAAAAGAGGCCAGCACGGCTTGTACCGGGGGGCGTGGCGGCATTCAATCCCGCATCTGCCGTGCACAGCCGCTCCTTGGGTGGCGGCTCGCGAAATTGACGTCACTTTGCGGTGGAGAATGTCCCGCCACGAACAAGCCCCAAACGAACGAGTCAGAGATGTCATCAAAGCACGCGCCCGAGCTTCCCAACCGCATCGCCGATCACGGGGTGATTGGAGACATGCGGACGCTGGCGCTGGTCGCCATGGACGGAACCATCGACTTTTTCTGCCATCCGAACATCGACTCGCCGACGCTGTTCGCCGGCCTCCTGGACCCGAAGAACGGTGGTTTCTTCCGGCTCGCGGCGGGCGGAGGCACCGACGAGCGCAAGCATCGGCAGATGTATCTGCCGGACACCAACATTTTGATCACGCGGTTTCTGGACAATGACGGCATCGGCGAGGTCTGTGATTTCATGCCGGTCGACGGCTCCGGCCGCATCGTGCGCCGCGCCAAGGCGATCATGGGTGCAGTCACCTTCGAGCTGACGATCGCGCCACGGCCCGACTACGGCCGGCGCGCGCCTGTCATCCAGCCGATCGAAGGCGGCTTCACCGTTGGGTGGGAGGGGTCGAATGACATTGTCTATTTCTATACGAGAATCCCCCTCGAGATCGACGGCGAGAACGTTCACGGAACCATTCAATTGGCCGAGGACGAGACCTGTCACGTGGTCTTCTGTCCCGGCCGTAAGGATCAGCCGACGGTCGATGACGGCTACGTCGCCAAGGTCTCCTCCCGAACCCGCGATTACTGGCACGAATGGGTCGAGAGCGGCACCTATCCGACCTATTGGCGTGATCTCGTTGTGCGATCGGCGCTGACGCTCAAGCTTCTGACCTCATCCGAATACGGCTCGATCGCCGCCGCCGGGACATTCGGCCTGCCCGAGGTGATCGGCGGCGAGCGAAATTGGGACTATCGCTTCACCTGGGTGCGCGATGCCGCCTTCACCCTCTACAGCCTGTCACGCCTCGGCTATTACGACGAAGCCGAGGCATTCGTCCATTTCCTCATGGTTCGGGCCGTGGAAACCGGCGAATCGGGCCTGCAGATCATGTACGGCATGGACGGGTCGGAGCAGCTGCCGGAATCCAATCTCGATCATCTCGAAGGGTATTTCGGTTCTCAGCCCGTACGGATCGGCAACGAAGCCTACAGCCAGCGCCAGATGGATATCTACGGCGAGTTCATGGACGCGGTCTATATCGCATCCAAGGCCCGCGGAAAGCCCGCCTATTCCGTCTGGAAGAAGCTGTCCGGCATTCTCGACTGGCTCTGCGACAATTGGCACCTGCCCGACAAGGGCATCTGGGAAAGCCGGGGCAAACCGCGGGAGTATCTGTCATCGCGACTGATGTGCTGGGTGGCGCTCGATCGTGGCATTCGTATCGCCAACGACCAGTCGATGCCCGCCGACACAGCTCGCTGGCGCGGCCAGCGCGACCTGATACAGCAGTCGATTCTCGAGGAATTCTGGGATCCGGACATCGGCGCCTTTACCCAGTTCAAAGGCAGCAAGGGGCTCGACGCCGTCGTACTGCTCATGCCGCTGGTCAAGTTCATCAACCCGCGCGACCCGATGTGGACGTCGACCCTGAAGGCGGTCAAACGCCATCTCGTTCACGACTGCCTGGTCAAGCGTTACATCAACACCGAAGAGAACCACGACGGCCTCGATGGGGAAGAAGGCGCCTTCACCATCTGCTCGTTCTGGTACGTCGAGGCATTGGCGCGGACCGGATACGTCGCCGAGGCACGGCTGCTGTTCGAAAAGCTCCACACCTACGCGAACCATCTCGGGCTCTATTCGGAGGAGTTGTCGTCGGCAGGCGACCATCTGGGCAACTTCCCGCAAGGCCTGACACATCTTTCGCTGATCTCTGCAGCCATTTGGCTCGATCGCGCGTTGAACGGTGACAGACAAGATCCGAACCATTTCGAGTTCCAGATGCTGGAGGATCCAGATGGCGTCTTTTGACCTGCACAGTCTTGCCGGACAGACTGCGATCGTCACGGGCTCCTCGTCGGGTATCGGCGAGGCCACCGCGCGGGAACTGGCGCGAGCAGGTGCCGACGTGGTCATCAATTTTCACGGCTCTGACCGGGAGGCCGACACCGTCGTCGCCGACATCCGGGCGCTAGGGCGACGCGCCATCAAGATCGCGGCGGACGTCTCCAACGAGGCCGATGTCATCGCCATGTTCGACAAAGCAGAAACCGAGCTCGGGCCGATCGACATCGTCGTGTCCAACGCCGGCGTGCAAAAGGACGCTCCCCTGACCGAGATGAGTCTCGACGACTGGAACATGGTGATCGGAGTTAATCTGACCGGCGCTTTCCTGGTCGGGCGGGAAGCGGTGCGGCGGTTCCGCCAGAAGGGACTGCGCGAAGACGTCAGCCCGGCGCTCGGCAAGCTCGTCTTCGACTCCTCCGTTCACCAGTTGATCCCTTGGGCCTTTCACGTCAATTACGCCGCTTCCAAAGGCGGCGTCGACATGCTCATGCGCTCGATCGCCCAGGAGGTCGCGGCCGAGAAGATCCGGGTGAACTCGATCGCGCCCGGCGCCATCGCAACGGCCATCAACGCCGATGAGCGCGAGAACCACCGCGACGCGATGCTCAAGCTCATTCCCTATGGCCGGATCGGCGAGGCGGTCGACGTCGGCCGCACCGTTGCCTGGATGGTCTGCGACGCGGCCGATTACCTGACTGGACAGACCATTTTCCTCGACGGCGGCATGACGCTGTATCCCGGCTTCAAGGGCAACGGCTGAACGGCCGGCATCGAGGAAAAACCCCCGCCCTGCCCTTTCCTTTCGCATCTGCTATGGAGGCGCGTTCAATCGCGTCGTTTCGCACGGCTCGCGACCGACGCAGCAAAAGGAGAAGCGCCATGGCCCTGAACGGCAAGGTTGCGATTGTCACCGGCGGCGCCAAGGGAATCGGCTACGCGATTTCGCGTCGCTTTCTCGAGGACGGCGCCAAAGTCGTCATCGCCGACGTCGACGAAAAGGCCGGCACCGCCGCCGCGGCCGAACTCGGCGAACTCGGCGAGGTCCGGTCGATCGTCTGCAACGTCGCCGACCGGCTGCATGTCCACAACCTCCTCGCCGCAGCGCTCGACCAGTTCGGCGACGTCGATATCCTCGTCAACAATGCCGGTATCGTCCACAAGGCGGACTTCCTCGACCTCGACGAAGAGGCGTTCGACCGCGTGCTGAACATCAATCTGAAGGGATCCTTCCTTTGCGGCCAGGCGGTTGCCCGTCATTTGGTCGAAAAGGTCAAGGCTGGCGGCGCCCCCGGCGCGATCGTCAACATGTCGTCGGTCAACGCTGTCTTCGCGATCGCCGACCAGGTCGGCTATTCGGTCTCGAAGGGCGGCGTCAATCAGTTGACCAAGGTCATGGCGCTGTCGCTGGCGCCGCACGGCATTCGCGTCAACGCCATCGGTCCCGGGTCGATCATGACCGACATGCTGCGCGCTGTGGCAGAGGACAAGGAAGCCTCGCGGCGCATCCTGTCACGCACGCCGCTGGGCCGGATCGGCCAGCCGGAGGAGATCGCGGCGATCGCCGCCTTCCTGGCGTCTGACGACGCCAGCTATATCACCGGGCAAACGATCTATGCCGATGGCGGCCGTCTCGGTCTCAACTATACGGTGAACGTCGCGGAGGACGACTGATCACCGCCACTGTCCCTTCATAAAGCGACGGCGCCGGATTGCTCCGACGCCGCGTCATTCTTCCGATCGGTCTGACGGACTGCTTCAGCCCTGCTCCTCGCCGTCCTCGGGCTCGCTGCTGCGCATCGAGGTGAGCTTGGCGAACACCGCGGCCGCATCCAGTTCCTCGTCCTCGGCGGCGGCTTCGCCGCGGCCCCAATTCTGCGTCTGCGACGCCGACAAAAGCCGCTCTTCCTCCGCCAGTTCTTCCGGCCGCACGATACCGCGAGACGCTTTTTCCACTTCCAGGTCGAGATTGATCTGCGTGCACAGACCAAGCGTTACCGGATCCATCGGCTGGAGATTGGCGGAATTCCAATGGGTCCGATCGCGAATCTGCTGGATGGTGTTCTTGGTCGTACCGACCAGACGCGAAATCTGCGGATCCTTCAGTTCCGGATGGCTGCGCACCAGCCAGAGGATCGCGTTCGGCCGGTCCTGGCGCTTGGAGACCGGCGTATAGCGCGGCGCCTTGCGCTTGGCTTCCGGCACACGCACCTTGGGCGCCGACAGCTTCAGCTTGCGATTGGGGTCCTTCTCCGCCGCCTCGATCTCGTCGCGCGATAGCTGCCCGGTCATAATGGGGTCGAGCCCCTTGATGCCCTGCGCCGATTCGCCATCCGCGATCGCCTTGACCTCCAAATGATGCAGCGTGCAGAAATCCGCGATCTGTTCGAAGGACAGCGAAGTGTTGTCGACAAGCCAGACGGCCGTCGCTTTCGGCATCAATAATTGCTGTGCCATGAATACAATCCTCCTTAGTGCCTGCCCCGGGAGGCAAGCCGTGGATGTTCAACCACATGTCCGGGAATTCGGCCGCCCTTATAGGCGCGTCGCTGCGGCGACGCAAGGAAATCGAAACGAATTATCGGGGCCGGAGGATCGATGCGGCGCGGGCAGCGGCAACGTCCGGTCTCGCGGCCGAGTACCACGTTGCGGTTGCAGCGCAAACGAGCAAGCCGGGCGACGACGCCGAGTACCGAGATCAGATTTGCGGCCAGCCGCGCCTGACGGACACGGCGGCGCTCCCTTCGGCCGATCCGCAACCGAGGAGCCTTTCACGGCACGCGAAAGGACGGCGGTCGCCCCAGATCGAGACGAACGCCGACAGTGTCACTTGATGGTGATCGTGCCGAACATGCCGGCTTCCTTGTGCCCGGGAAGCGCACAATCCACCGGGATATCTTCGCCGGTTTGAACCGGTACGATGAACCATTCGACCTCTCGCTTCGGCCCGACTTCGATCTCAGTCACAGGACCCTTTATTTCGGCGACCAACTCTCCGGCAGGGTCCGTGATCTCCACCTTACGCGTGAAAATCTTCTCGATGAATTCATGGCCCTCGAACTCGTGCTTCACGTCGTCGACGTTTTTCAGCACGATCTTGTAGGCCTTGCCGGTTTCCAACTCGATGTTGTCCGGCTTGAAATACATCTTGTCACCGGATGTGCCCATTTCGATGACGATTTCCGTTGGGTCCGCCCGACTGAGGTCTCCGGCGGCCTGCGCGGCCGACGACAACAACAACGCGGCGACCGGAAGCAGAAATGCAATCCGTTTCATCTGATGATCTCCTTTAAATAACTTCACCTCTTGAATGCTACGTCAAACGGCGCTCGCGGCTATTGACCCAAATCAACGGTGGTTCGGTTTATTCGATATCCGCATTCTGCCGTAGGGGATTCGGAGGCATTGGGGGGCGCGTGCGCGCGGCCGCGGCTATACGATCGCGGCGCGGTTTAGGCGCCGACCTCGATCGGCAAACCCGCCGCTTTCCATTCGGGATAACCGTCTTCCAGGCGTCGGGCTAGAAGCCCGTGCGAACGCAACGCGGCGACTGCCTCGAAGGAAAAGACGCACCAGGGACCGCGGCAATAGGCGACGATTTCATGGCTCGGATCGAGTTCGCCAAGCCGCGCCTCCAGCTCGCCGGGAGGGACGTTGATCGCGCCCGGCAGATGGCCGGAGGCGAACTCGTCCGCCGGGCGGACATCCAGGACAGTGACCCGGCCGTCGCTTGCGCGGGCCACCAACTCCTCGCGCGTCACGGGCTCGAGCGTGTCCCGCGCGTCGAAATACGATCGCTGGATCTGTGCGACTTCGTCGAGGGTTCGCGTCCCCAGCCGCGAAAGCGCCGCCATCAGATCGAGCACCGCGTCGTCGGCGAGACGATAGCGCACGAATTTGCCGTCCCGCCGCGCCGCGACCAGGCCGGCGCGCTTCATCTGCTGGAGATGATGCGAGACATTGGCAAGCGGCAGCCTCACCCGCGCTGCCAGCCCTTCCACGCTTCGCTCGCCCTGCGCCAGATGCTCCAGCATCTCCAGCCGATGAGGCGAGCCGAGCGCCTTCGCCACGACCGCAAACTCCGCATAGAGGGCCTGCTTCGGGCCGATTGACATCACCGCCACGCCCTCACTATATCATTCAAAGATTCGTTTGAATGTAATTCGAAGCGGATCATATATCAAGCCACTCGCGCAAAGGATGGCCGCATGACCGAGACCCTTCTGGCAAACGAACCGCTCATCCGCCTATCCGTCTTCCTCGGCATCCTGCTCGCCATGGCGCTCTGGGAGGTTGCCGCGCCGCGGCGGCGGCGGGAAATTCCCCGCCTCCTGCGCTGGACCAACAATCTCGGCGTCGTCGTCGTCGACACGCTCCTCGTCCGCCTCACCTTTCCGATCGTCGCGGTCGGCCTCGCGCTTCTCGCCGAGGAGCGCGGCTGGGGCCTGTTCAACATTTTCGAGGTGCCGGGCTGGATCGCGGTGATCGTGGCGATATTGGCGCTCGATCTGGCGATCTATTTGCAGCACGTCATGTTCCACGCCGTGCCCGCCCTGTGGCGGTTGCACCGGATGCATCACGCCGATCTGGAATTCGACGTGACCACCGGCTTGCGCTTCCACCCGGTCGAAATCCTTCTGTCGATGGGGATCAAGCTGGCGGTCGTCGCCGCGCTCGGGCCACCGGCGGTGGCGGTGCTGATTTTCGAAGTGCTCTTGAATGGCACCGCCATGTTCAATCACAGCAACATCCGCATCCCGCTGGCCGTCGACCGGGTACTGCGATTGTTCGTGGTGACGCCGGACATGCACCGGGTCCACCACTCCATCCACCCGAGCGAGACCAACAGCAATTTTGGTTTCAACGTGCCGTGGTGGGACCGACTACTCGGAACCTACAAGGCACAGCCGAGGGATGGCCACGAAGCCATGACCATCGGCATCGAGCAGTTTCGCACCCGTCGCGATCTCTGGCTCGACCGGATGCTGATCCAGCCGGTCAAGGGACCGGCAAGCGGCTACGCAATCAATCGGAAGCGTGGGGAAAAGGCCGAGGAGGGCCACCGCGCGGATTGGCCGTGATCGGCTCGACTTTTGCGGGCCTATTGAGCGGCCGCCGACACGCTTTTCTCCCGGCACCGGCCAACCCCATCAGAGGAACGACGCATGAATGAGACCACAGGACATCGCGGCGACAGACCGTGGTCCCGAACCGCGCTCACCGGCTTCGCGCTCGGCCTGGGCGCGATCGCCGGGATCGCGCTATCAGGCATCGGCTACCGGTATGGCTGGTGGCAGGTCACGACCGCGCTGAACATCTCGACCTATGCGGCCTATACGGCGGCGCTCGGCCTCGTACTCTCGGTCATCGGCCTCGCGCGATCGCGTCCCGGCGGCGAGCGGCGCGGCTTTCTGGTGGGGCTTCTCGGTCTCGCGGCCTCCTTGCCGGTGGTCGCGATGGCGGCAGAGTGGGAATACGCCACCCGGGCCTATCCGCCGATCAATGACGTTAGCACCGATATCGAGGACCCGCCGGTTTTCTGGGACATGCCCAAGCCGACCGACTATCCGGGCGGAGAGGTCGCCGAGTTGCAACGCGCGGCCTACCCCGATCTGGCGCCCCTGGCGCTGACGGTCACGCCCGACCAGGCCTTTTCCCTGGCTCGCGAGCTCGTCGATGACGAAGGCTGGGAGATCGTCGCGGAAGAGCCCGAGGATGGCCGGATCGAAGCCGTCGCCGGCAGTTTCCTCTACGACTTCAAGGACGAGGTCATCGTCCGCGTTACTCCTTCGGACGACGGCGCGATCGTCGACGTGCGCTCGCGTTCGCGCACTGGGCGCCTCGATCGCGGAGTGAACGCGAAACGGATACGCGCGGTCCTTGCCGAACTGAAAGAGCGGTCCGGCGACGTCCGGCCTTGAGCCCACGCCGCGCCGGACGATGGCGCGGCGCCCTTCCCGTTCCGGGAGATTGGTCAAGCGGAGCGAACCGACATGCAACATCTTCTCATCCTGAACGACCCGCCCTATGGCACCGAACGCAGCTTCAACGGGCTGCGCATGGCCCATGCGCTGGCCAAGCACGACCCGGAGGGCACCGTGACGGTGTTCCTCATGGCCGACGCGGTTATCTGTGCGAAGAAGGGGCAGAAGACGCCCGACGGCTATTACAACATGGAACGCATGCTCCGCCGGGTTCTCAGCGCGAATGGGCGGGTGCTGCTCTGCGGCACCTGCATGGATGCGCGCGGCCTGTCCGACGACGAGGTGATCGACGGCTCGACGCGCAGCACGATGAACGAATTGGCCGAGGCCACGCTGGCCGCGGACAAGGTCCTGGTGTTCTGAGATTCCTTGGTGCGGATTACGCGGCTTTGTCGGCCCTGAGCACCATGCCGAACAGATCGCGCGGGTCATCCGGATCGGCGATCATGTCGAGCCGGTCGAAGAACGCCGTCGGCGCCACCTTTTCGCGCACATAACGAAGCGCCGAAAAATCCTCGATCGCGAAGCCGACGGAATCGAACAGCGTCGTCTGACGCGCATCCCGACGGCCGACAGCGTCGCCGGCGATCACGGTCCACAATTCCGTCACCGAATGATCGGCGGCAAGTTGCTGGATTTCCCCCTCGACCCGGGTCTGCGGCGGATATTCGACGAAAATATCCGAGCGCAGCAGGATGTCCTTGTGCAGTTCGGTCTTGCCGGGACAGTCACCCCCGACCGCGTTGATGTGGATACCGGACCCGACCATGTTGTCGGTCAGGATGGTCGCGTATTGCTTGTCCGCGGTCACGGTCGTGATGATCTGGGCCCCCTCGACAGCGGCTTCCGCACTGGCGCAGCCGGCAATCTCGAAGCCCTTGCCCGCAAGGTTGCGCATGCACTTCTCGGTCGCCGCCGGATCGATGTCGAAGAGCCGCAGCTTCTTGATCCCGAGCAGCGCCTTGAAGGCCATCGCCTGGAACTCCGACTGCGCCCCGTTGCCGATGATCGCCATGCATTCGGCCCCCTTGGGGGCCAGATACTTTGCGGCCATGGCTGACGTCGCGGCCGTCCTCAGCGCCGTCAGGATCGTCATTTCGGACAACAGCACCGGATAGCCGTTGTCGACCCGCGACAGAACCCCGAAACCCGTGACGGTCTGCAGGCCTTCCTTGAAGTTCTTCGGATGCCCGTTGACGTATTTGAAGCCGTAGACCTCGCCGTCGCTGGTCGGCATCAGCTCGATCACGCCCTCGGCGGAATGGGAGGCGATGCGCGGCGTCTTGTCGAACAGGTCCCAGCGCCGGAAATCCGCTTCGATGAAGCCTGCCAGCTCCTGAAGGAACGTCTCCACGCCGACGCTGAGGACGAGCTTCATCATGTTGTCGACGCTGACGAAGGGGACGATGTTGATGTTCTTCGGCGGTTTGGCGGTCATGGTCAGTAGCTCCTGGTGCGGCGGTCGAGGACCTGCCGGCCGAACAGGCTGGCCACGAGGTCGACGATCAATTTCGCGGTGCGGCCGCGTTCATCGAGAAAGGGGTTGAGTTCGACGATATCGAGCGATGAGACCAGGCCGCTGTCATGCAGCATTTCCATCACCAGATGGGCCTCGCGAAAGGTGGCACCGCCGGGAACGGTCGTGCCGACGGCCGGCGCGATCTCGGGGTCGAGAAAATCCACGTCGAAACTGACATGCAGGCGGCCGTCCGCCGCGCGCACCCGCTCCAGAAAGGCGCGCAACGGCGCCGTGACGCCGAATTCGTCGATTGCGCGCATATCATGCACCGTAATGCCGGACTCGACGATGCGGGCGCGCTCAGCCGCGTCGACCGAGCGAATACCTATCATGCAGATGTTGTCCGGCCGGATCGGTTCGTCGAGAGTCGGAACCGCCCCCTCGAACCCCGGCGCTCCCGTGACATAGGCGACCGGTGTTCCGTGCAGATTGCCACTCCTGGTGCTGTCGAGCGTGTGCAGGTCCGGATGCGCGTCGAGCCAGAGCACGAACGGCTCGCGGCCCTCCTGCCTGGCCCGCCGAGCGATAGCCGGCAGGGTTCCGGCGGCAATCGAATGATCGCCGCCCATGAAGATCGGGACATGGTCGCTATCGAGCGATTGCCGGCAGACGTCGCCGAGCATGGCGATCAGAGCGGCGTAGCTGGCCAGATCGTGAACCGTTGCGTTGGCGTGAGATTTCGATTCGCCGGCGACCGCATGAAAATTGCCCAGATCCTCCACCCGGTGCCCCAACTCGGAGAGAGCCCCGACGATACCGGCGGTCCGCAAGGCGTCCGGCCCCATCAGGCAACCAGCATAGGCACCGCCGGTGTCGGCCGGTGCGCCGATCAGGGCGATGGAGCGTCGAGATGTCATCTGGGTCGCAATCCGAAAGAATTCAGTCCGGATATTCGATCTGGATCGGATGGCGACGACAATGCTAAAAACTGATCAAAACGGGCAGGAAACTTCGCGAAATGGCAAGTAAAAATTCCGAAATGGACGACACCGATCGCCGGCTCGTCGGCGCTTTGCGCCGGAATGCCCGCATGGCGATTTCCGATCTGGCGGCGGAGCTCGGCATCTCCCGCGCCACGATCCGCTCCCGCATGGAGCGGCTCGTGGCGAGTGGCGAAATCCTCGGCTTCACCGTGGTGCTCAGAGGCGACGCCACCGAAATGCCGGTTCGCGGCATCACGCTCATCGAAATCGAAGGCAAGGGAAACGAGCGGATCGTGTCTCGTCTCCGGGGCTTTCCCGAAATCCAGACCATCCATTCGACCAACGGGCGGTGGGATCTGATCGTCGAATTCGGCACCGAAACCCTGGCCGATCTCGACGAGGCGCTCAAGCGCCTGCGCCTGATCGACGGCATCGTCGCCAGCGAGACCAGCCTTTATCTCGCCACCCAGCGCAGCAGCAAGGTAAGCGCCCTGGCGCCAAGATCACCGACCTGACAGGCGCTGCGGGACCGGAGCGCCATTGGCGGCGCCCCGATAGTTCGTGGGCGATCAGCCCTTCGAATGCCGCGTCGTCAGGATGATCTTGCCGATATGATCCGCGTCCATGTGCTGGTGCGCCTTGACGGCCTCGGCAAGCGGATAGGTCGAGTCGATCAGCGGCTTCACCTTGCCATTGGCGAAAAGCGGACCGACCTTTTCTTCGATGTCCCGCGCGATGGCGGCCTTGAACGCGATCGAGCGGTTGCGTAGCGTTGAACCGGTTAGCGTCAGCCGCTTGCGCATCACCAGATTGAGATCGATCTGAACCTCCGGCCCTTTGAGGAACGCGATCTGGACGATGCGGCCGTCCTCGGCCGCGACGGCGAGATTGCGGTTGGTGTAGTCTCCGCCGACCATGTCGAGCGTGAGATCGACGCCGCGCCCGCCGGTCGCCTCGCGCAATACCTCGACGAAATCGGCGCTGCGGTAGTTGATGCATCGCTCGGCGCCAAGCTGTTCGGCCGCGCGGCATTTGTCGTCGCTGCCCGCCGTCGCGAAGACTGTGGCGCCGAACGCCTTGGCGAGCTGGATCGCCGTGGTGCCGATGCCGGACGTACCGCCATGGACCAGGAAGCTCTCGCCCGCCTTCAGGCCGCCGCGCTGAAACACGTTATGCCAGACGGTGAAGAAGGTTTCCGGAACGCCCGCCGCCTCCTCGATCGACAGGGCGCCCGGCACCGCGATGGCGTTGGTTTCGGCAACGGTTGCGTATTCGGCGTAGCCGCCGCCAGGAACGAGCGCCATGACCCGGTCGCCCAACCCGTGCCGACCTGCCCCCTCCCCGAGCGCGACCACCGTGCCGGCCACCTCCAGTCCCGGCCAGTCCGGCGCGCCCGGCGGCGGCGGATAGGCGCCCTGGCGCTGCAAGACGTCGGGTCGGTTGACCCCGGCGGCCTCGACGGCGATCAGGATCTCGGCCGGTCCCGGCGTCGGGACGGGGCGCTGTCCGGCCTTCAACACCTCGGGGCCACCAAACCCATCGAGGAGAACCGCTGTCATTTCCTGGGGAATCGTCATGAGTCTTGATGTCTCCATGTGTCGGGTTCAGGTGCAAAGGTAGAGAAAATCTTGCGAGGGCGGGCGCGGGTTAATCTTCAGGTAAGGTTTCCAGTGTTTAACTAATCCCGGTCCAGATTGATGCATTGGCAGCTTGATGGATAGACGAAGCGGCTTCCCGCCTCGTTTGACGCCTCCCTGTTGTAAACTCCTGAGAGCCGCTCGCTGCGGCTCTTTTTTTTTGCCGGCGATTCACCCGTTAACCGGAATTAACAATTGTGCGGGAGTTCGCTTGCAAACCGGCCGCTCTCGCCGCACCCTTTGACGACGCAGGATGCCTTCGGTATCGCGGCCTGCCGAGAGATCAATTTTACACTTTGGGGGACCGTCGCAGCCGATGACGATTCAGATGACTGGTTCGAAAGACGACGACCACACCATTCGGCTGGCTGAGCACCTCGCCTTCTCGCGATCCTTCCAGCCGCTGTTCAACGAAGGCATGACGCTCGTCGACGAGACGGCGGTCTATCTCGACAGCGACGGGCGGACCGACGCCAAGGCGCTGTCCCGGCTTGCGGCGACGCTGTATGCGGCCGAATCCATGCGCCTGACCACGCGGCTGATGCAGGTGGCATCCTGGCTGCTGCTCCAGCGCGCGGCGAACCAGGGCGACATGTCGCGCGCGCAGGTCGAGGCCGAGAAGGTCAAGGTTCGGCTCGAGGGCCTGGGAAGCGCCAAGGACTCGCCGCAATATGGCGAGCTTCCCGAAGCCTTCCGCGGCCTCGTCGAGCGTGCCCTCAGGCTGGAACGCCGCATCGCCATGCTCGATCGCGAGATCTACGGCGACGTCTCCCGCGAGAATACGGACGGGAACAACCCGGTCGGCGAGCAGATCAATCTTCTGAAGACCGCCTTCCACGGCTAGCCGCTCTCAGCGTGGCTGGGCAATGGTTGGTAAGGGAACGCTGATCTGGGGCCGCCCCTCAGGACCACCTAAGAAAGCCTCTCACGTCCGTATGAGAGCTTCGTGCGCCGTTCGGACGCACGAAGCCTCCCCACCACTTTTATTGAGAATCGGGCTCCTGCCTTTGCATCGAGCGGAGCGCTTTCAGCGCATCGATCGACAGCGGCAGGCGTGCGGCGTGTTCCAGCTGCTTGCGCTGGAGCCCTGTGACGTCTTCGAGGATGTCGGCATCGACCCTGAGCAAGGTATCGAAGGCCTCGCGCCGCAGCCGCTGGCGGCGGCGCTCCAAACTCCATGAACGCAACCAGGCGAAGCCGTTCGATGACGTCTGTGCCGAAGCCTCGTCGACGTGTTTCGGAAGAAATGCGGATCGCAGCATGGTGGTCTCCTTTGTCCTGAGACCACACCCTGCCGAAACGCTATTGATGAGTCGAACGAGAAGTTATAAGACTTGCTATGAGATTTTCGAATAGAAAACTCCATTCACGAGGAATCCGCCATGAGCCGCCCCCTGGCATCGCTACCGAATCTCGACATGGATCTGGCCCGCACTTTTGTCGCCATCTGTGAAAGCGGAAACTTCTCCAGAGCCGCCGAGCTCGTGCACCGCACGCCGTCGGCCGTCAGCCTGCAGGTCAAGAAGCTGGAGGACATGGTCGGCCGCGCGTTGTTTCGCCGCGAGCCGCGAGCCGTCGTGCCAACCGGCGACGGCGAGATGCTGCTCGGCTATGCGCGCAGGCTCTTGCGGCTGAACGACGAGGCGATGGCGCGCTTCCTGGTTCCGCAGATCGAGGGACGGGTCAGTTTCGGCGCGCCGAACGATTCGGGCATCTTCGCCATTCCCGGCATTCTGAAGCGCTTCGCATCGACTCATCCACAGGTCGCGGTGGACGTCAGGCTCGATTGCAGTGCCGAACTCCGGCGTCGCTGCGCGGCGGGAGAATTGGACGTGGCGATCGTCAGTTGCGGCGAGAAACCCAATTCTTCGAGCGAGGAGATCTACAGCGAGGCGCTTGTCTGGATCGGGCTGCGCAATGGCCGCGCGGCCGAGCAGACGCCCCTGCCTCTGGCCTTGGCCGATCAGGGCTGCTCCTGGCGCGGTCGGGCGCTCGATGCGCTGGACAGCGTCGGAAGGGACTACCGCATCGCCTATTCAAGCGAGCTTTGTCAGGGCCAGATTGCGGCCGTCGAAGCCGATCTGGCGATCGCCCCCTTGCCCGCGAGCGTGCTGTCGTCGACCTTGGTTCGGTTGAACGATCCGGAACGCCTGCCACCGCTTGGCAGCTATCGCGTTTTCATGATGAAGCGGGACGGCGCAGGTCCGGCGGCCGATGCTCTGGCGCAGCATGTGTCGGAGAGCTTTCGCGATCTTTCCGACCGCCAGACGCGCATCTTCGCCTGAGCGGCACCCTCTCCGCCGACTGACCCGACGCAAAAAGCCCGGCGCGCTCATCGCGGCCGGGCCGATGTCGTTGCCACGACCGGAGCAATGCTCCAGCCGCAAGCGACAGATTACATGCCGAGGCCTTCGTAGCGCTTCTTGAAGCGCGACACGCGGCCACCGCGGTCGAGAAGGTGCTGGTTGCCGCCCGTCCAGGCCGGATGGCTGGTCGGGTCGATGTCGAGATTCATCTTGTCGCCGTCCGAACCCCAGGTCGAGCGAGTCTGATACTCGGTGCCGTTGGTCATCACCACGGTGATCGCGTGGTAATCGGGGTGAATTTCTTTCTTCATCGTCTTCGATCCTTGGTCTTGCCGGCTTCCCCGAGACGCCGACGCCGAGGCGGCCAAGCCGCTTGCGTGACTGGATTGCCATGGGGAAAGGGTCGGCGCAATCGCTTCCAAATTCGAGGAGGAGCCTATACATGAGGGCCGGTAGGGGCACAAGGGGCGACCGGAGCCACGCATAAAGGGGAGGCGCGTTTGCGCGACATGACACCGGTCGACCGCGAGACAGAGCGGAAGCGACGCAATCTGAAGCCCCTGGCACGGTTGGTTCCCTATCTGAAGCGTTACAAGGTCAAGGTCGCCGGCGCGGTGTTCTTCCTCGCGCTGGCCGCGCTGACGACCCTGTCGCTGCCGCTGGCCGTGCGGCGCGTGATCGACAAAGGTTTTTCGGCGTCCGACACTGCCTTCATCGATACTTATTTCAGCATGCTCCTGGTGCTTGCCGCCCTCCTCGCCGTGGCCAGCGCCGGCCGCTATTACTTCGTCATCACGCTGGGCGAACGGGTCGTCGCGGACCTTCGCAAGGACCTCTTTGCCCATGTGACGCGGCTGTCGCCCAGCTTCTACGATCAGGCGCTGACCGGCGAAATCATCTCGCGGCTGACCGCCGATACGACGCAGATCAAATCCGCCGTCGGCTCCACCGCGTCGCTCGCCTTGCGCAATGTCATCCTTTTCTTCGGCGCCGTGACGATGATGATCGTGACGAGCCCCGGCCTGTCGCTGATCGTGATCGGCGCGATCCCGCTGATCGTGTTGCCGCTCGTCGCCTTTGGCCGCTCGGTCCGCCGGCGCTCGCGCCTCGCTCAGGACACGCTCGCCAACGCCACCGCCTATGCCACGGAGGCGATCGGCGCCGTGCGCACCGTCCAGGCCTTCACCAGCGAGGCGGCGACGAGCGGTCGGTTCTCCTCGGCCGTCGACCGGGCCTTCGAAGCCGCGCGTTCCTCGATCAAGGCACGCGCCTTTCTCACCGCCTTCGCGATCTTCCTGATCTTCGCCTCGGTCGTCGCGGTGCTGTGGATCGGCGCCCAGCAGGTGGCGGAAGGGACCATGAGCGGCGGCACGCTCGGCCAGTTCCTGCTCTATGCCGTCTTCGCCGCCGGCGCGCTCGGCCAGCTGTCGGAGGTCTGGGGCGAACTCGCACAGGCCGCCGGCGCCGCCGAGCGCCTGACCGAACTGCTCGGCGAGGAGGCGGCGGTGCAGTCGCTCAGCGATCCGGTCGCGCTGCCGGTCCCGGCGCGCGGCGAAGTCGTGTTCGAGCGCGTCAGCTTCGCCTATCCGAGCCGTCCGGGCGTTTCGACCGTCCACGACCTGTCCTTCACGATCCGGCATGGCGAGACCGTCGCCATCGTCGGCCCGTCGGGCGCCGGCAAATCGACGATCTTCTCGCTGATCGAACGCTTCTACGATCCGGATGCCGGACGGATTCTCATCGACGGCGTGGATGCGCGGCAAGCCGATCTCGAGCATCTGCGCCAGCGCATCGCGCTCGTGCCGCAGGACGTGACGATTTTCGCCGCGAGCGCGGCGGACAATATCGGCTTTGGCGACCCGGACGCCTCCGAGGATCGAATCAGAGCGGCCGCGAAATCGGCGCTGGCCGACGGCTTCATCGAGGCGATGGAGGACGGTTATCGCACGACCATCGGCGAGCGCGGCATCACCCTGTCGGGCGGCCAGCGCCAGCGCATCGCGATCGCCCGGGCGATCCTGCGCGATGCACCGATTCTGCTACTGGACGAAGCCACCTCGGCGCTCGACGCGGAAAGCGAGAAGCTCGTGCAAAAGGCGCTGGAAAAGCTGATGGAGGGGCGCACGACGCTCGTCATCGCCCACCGCCTTGCCACCGTCCTCAAGGCCGACCGTATTCTGGTACTCGACGGCGGGCGGGTCGTCGAGGAAGGCACCCATGCCTCGCTGATCGCCAAGAACGGAATCTATGCCCGCCTCGCCCGCCTGCAATTCGAGGCTGGCCATGCCGGCACGCTGCTCGGCGCGGCGGAGTAGCGAAGGCGGGCCGAGCGGTGCCCGTCTATTCGACCGCCGGCATCGTCGCCGTGACCTCGATCGCCGAATACCAGGCGGCGAGGTCCGCGATGTCCTCGTCGCTGAGGCCCTGGGCGATGATCGACATCTGCTGATGCTCGCGCGCGCCGGACCGGAAGGCTTTCAGCTGTTCGGTGATATAGAAAACATTCGTCCCGGCCAGATTGGGCGCATTCGGCGCCTTGGCGATGCCGTCGAGCCCATGACACGTCGCGCACATGCCGGCCTTGTCCTTACCGGCCGCCAGTTCCGCCGCCTCCCCAGGCAGGACGAGGCTCGCCAGAAAAAGTGGCACCGAGAGGATCCAGGTCACGGTATTGATCATGGGGAATTCCGGGAAAAGGGCGCGAAAACTTATCCAGGCGCCTCGATTGAAAAGGATATCGCAACGACTCCCTCGTCGCATAGCTCGCGGGGCGAAACGCGCGCCGTCCACGCAAGTTCCCGGGCGGCCTGACGACCGCCCGGTTTTCAAGTCGGCGTTCCCTACTTCTCGTAGGAGATGCGATAGAGCGCGCCAGCCAGATCGTCGGAGACCAGCAGCGATCCGTCCTTCATCATCTCCACGTCGACGGGCCGGCCGATATATTCGCCGCTCGGCGTCAGCCAGCCTTCCGCGAAGGCTTCCGTTTCCCCGGCTGTGCCGTCATCGTTGACCGGGGTGAACATGACGCGCGCGCCCACCGGTTCGGTGCGGTTCCATGAGCCATGCTGAGCCGAGAAGATGCCGCCCCGATACTGACGCGGGAAGCTTGTACCAGTGTAGAAGTCCATGCCGAGGTCGGCGGCATGCGCGACCATCTCGACTTCCGGCATGACCGCGTCGGTCGGCAACTCGGCATCCTTGTACTCGTTGGTGCGCGCACTGCCGCCGCCATAGATGGGGAAGCCGAAATTCTGACCCGATCCCGTGCTGCGGTTCAGCTCGCCGGGAGGAATGTCGTCCCCCATGCCGTCGACCTGATTGTCGGTGAACCAGAGATCGCCATTTGCCGGGTTGAACTGCATACCGACGGAATTGCGAATACCGGTGGCATAAACCTCACGGCCCGAGCCGTCTCGGTTCATGCGGATGATCCCCCCAATGCCCTCGCGCTGATAGAGATCCGCCTTTTCCGGCGGCGGCACGTTGAATGGCTGCCCGAGCGCTATGTAGAGTTTGTCGTCCGGGCCGATCCGGCAGACACGGGCGGTGTGGTTGAACGACTCTTCCGATGTCGGAACCAGCTTGCCCTGTTCCACCACGATTCCGACGGCGACATCCGGGCTTTCATAGAAGAACTCGGCGGCCGGCAGTACCAGAACCCGGTTCTGCTCGGCGATGTATAGAAACCCGTCCTTGGAGAAGCAGACGCCATTGGGAATGGTAAAATCGATCGACGGGGCGAACTCCTTGACCTCGTCGGCGACGCGGTTCTTGTCGCGATCGGTGACCACCCAGACGTTCTGCTTGCGCGTGCCCACGAAGGTGGCAACGCCCTGCGACCCGATGGCGATATGCCGCGCATCCGGCACGACCGCGTAAAGTTCGATCTTGAACCCGTCCGGCAGTTTGACGCTTTCGAGATTCTTGCGCAGCTGATCCGCGTATTCACCGGTCTGTTCGATGGTCTTGAAATCCATCGAGGTGCCGGTCGTCTGCATTCCCTGGAGTTTTTCCATATTGTCGGCGGTCTGAGCGACCGCATGTGTCGCAGCAATCAGGCCGAGCGCTGCCACGCTACTGAGTAGTAGACGTTTCATATTTTTCCTCCCAGCCGCGCTTTATGCGCGGTCCTCAAGAAGGGGTGCCCTTCCCTTCGAGGAAAGGCTCGCATGGCTGCGGCGGCATCGTCAATCGTTACACTTGTAACGACAGCGGCTCGGGGCAGTTGCGCCGCGGTTACGACACTCGGGAGTCTGTGCGGGGCGTTCTAGCGCTCGGTGAGCTTGAGCTCAATTCGGCGGTTGCGGTCACGCGCCTCGGGCGTGTCGTCGGTGTCGAGCGGCTGGAACTCGCCGAAGCCGGTCGCTGCCAGACGCTCTGGCGGCACGCCCTGGCTGATCAGATATTTCACCACGGCTCCGGCCCGCTCGGTCGAGAGTTCCCAATTGTCCTCGAAGCGGCCACCGGTAATCGGAATATTGTCGGTGTGTCCATCGACGCGGAGGATCCAGTTGATGTCGGAAGGAATCTCGCGCGCCAGCTCCTTGATCGCCGTGGCGAGCTTGGCCATCTCCTCGGTGCCGGCCGGCTGCAACACGTCCGAGCCTGAGGGAAACAACACCTCCGACTGGAAAACGAAACGGTCGCCGACGATGCGGATATTCTCGCGGTCCGACAGGATCTCCCGCAGCCGCCCGAAGAAATCCGAACGATAACGTGACAATTCCTGCACCCGCTGCGCCAATGCCACGTTGAGACGGCGGCCGAGATCGGCGATCTTGGTTCGGCTTTCCTGATCACGGCTCTCCGACGCGCCGAGCGCGTTCTCCAAGGCCGCAATCTGCTGGCGCAGGGCCGACAATTGCTGATTGAGCAATTCGACTTGCGATCGCGCTCGCTGGGAGAACTGCTGTTCGTCGTCGAGGGCCGATTGCAGACCCTCGACTTCGGCGCTTGCCGCCGCAGCCGAACCGGAGTCCGATTCCAGCGCACGTTGCAGCCGGCTCTTTTCCGTTTCCGTGGAGGACAGCGAGGCGCGCAGCGTCGCGATCTGATCCTGATAGTCCTGCCCGGTCGAGCGTTCGAGCGCCAAGAGCTGCGTCAGTTCATTGATCTGCGTGTTCAGCCGGTCGAGCACCTCGTCCTTGCCCGAGATTTCGCGGCTGAGCAGAAACTGCACCAGTACGAAGACGGAGAGCAGGAACATGATCGCCAAAAGCAACGTCGACAGCGCGTCGACGAAGCCCGGCCAATAATCGACGGTGCGTTCGCTCCTGCGGTTACGCGCCAGCGCCATCGCTCAGCGGTCCTTGCTCATGTCGCCGATCTGGCGGGAAAGACGGTCGAGCACCTGGCGCAACTCGCGCTGCTCGCCGGCTTGCATCTCAACGAAATCGCGCAAGAGCTGCTGCTCGCTGCGCATGTGCGTGACCAACCCCTGAATGCTTTCGGCGAGATTGGCCATGGCGGCGCTGGTGCGCGGGCTGGCGCCCTGGTCGTGGACGAGCTTGGTGACTTGATCCGACAGGACCCGCAATTGCTCGCCTTGGGCGGGACTCTGGCCAGCATGCGGCGCAAGGACCATGTCCGACCCGACGTCGGTCACCGACGAGAGCCAGTTCTCCAGCTCGGTGTAGAAGCGGTTCTGGGCGCGGCCGATCTGCAGGTCGAGGAAACCGAGGATGAGCGACCCGGACAGACCGAACAGCGATGAGGAAAATGCCGTCCCCATGCCGGACAGCGGAGCCGCGAGACCGGCTTTCAGCGAGTCGAGGACACTCGCCGTATCGCCGGCGCCGGGGTCCAGCCCCTGGATCGTCGCGCCGATCGATCCGATCGTGCGCAACAGGCCCCAGAATGTTCCCAGCAGGCCCAGGAAGACCAGCAGGCCGATCAGGTAACGGGCGATGTCACGGGTCTCGTCGAGGCGAGTCGCGATCGAATCGAGGATCGAGCGCATCGAATGGGTCGACAGCGAGATCGATCGCCGCCGACCGAGCAGCCCGCGCATCGGCGCCAACAGCACCGGGTCCTTCAGCGTCTCGAAATCCGCCGCGCCCTCGCGATAGGCGTTGACCCAGCGCACCTCCCGCGCCAGGCGCAGGACCTGCAGCATCGCCAGAAAGATACCCACGGCGAGGACGCCGATGATCAGACCGTTTAGCCCGGGATTGGTGGCGAAGGCCGAAGAAATCTGACGGCTGAGGATCGCCGCGACGAACCCGGCGAGTGCCAGGAACACGAGCATCGACCACAAGAACACCATGGGACTCGAAAGTCGATTCGGGTCGAAATCGTCCGGTCTTACCGTCTTGTCGTTCGGCGAACTGAAGACCTGCATTACGTTCCAATCAACTCCTGCGGCAGTTGGCACGGCCACCGGCCTCGACCGCTTCCGCGAGCCGGCCCGGGCGCCTCGTACCGCTGCCCCGCGTCCTCGTGAGTCGACCGGTTCGCATTCCGGCCAGATCCCTGAAGCAGGATAAGGAATAATACGGCACTTTCAAACGTCCGCGACGGTTACCGGAACGCCTTTGAATTAATTCATCGTTAAACTGGCGCGGCTGAGTTGGTCATGACCGCCTGGCGTTTTGCCTCCGCCTGCTGCAACTGGTCGATCAGAGCCTTGTGCATAAACTCGTTGCCGCAAACGATGTCGCCGGCGATGTGGTCGAACTTCTTGCCATCCATGCCGGTGACGAACCCACCGGCTTCGCGGACCAGGATCGCCCCCGCCGACAGGTCCCACGGCTTGAGCGTCCGCTCCCAGAAGCCGTCGAGGCGGCCGGCCGCCACATAGGCGATGTCGAGGGACGCAGCGCCGATCCGCCGGATGCCGGCGGTCTCCGATATGATCTGCCGCAATTCGTAGAGGAAGCCGGCATGATCGCCGCGCCCGAGGAACGGAATTCCCGTGCCGAACAAGGCGTCCGGCAGTCGCTGGCGCCCTGCCACCCGCAAACGCCGGTCGTTGAGAAACGCCCCACCGCCCTTTTCCGCCGTATAGAGCTCGTCCATCGCCGGGTTGAACACGACGCCTGCGACGATCTGGCCGTCACGCTCCAGAGCGATGGAGACGGCGAACATCGGGATGCCATGCAGGAAATTGGTGGTGCCGTCGAGCGGGTCGACGATCCAGCGGTGCTGGGGGTCCTTGCCCTCGATGACGCCGCGCTCCTCCATCAGGAAGCCCCAGTCCGGACGGGAACGAGACAGCTCCTGGTAGACGATCTCCTCCGCCCGGCGGTCGGCATTGGAGACGAAGTCCGCCGGCCCTTTCATGGACACCTGGAGATTCTGCACCTCGCCAAAGTCGCGGGTCAGGGCTCGGCCGGCCTTCATGGCAGCCTGCGTCATCACATTGAGAAGCGCGGAACGGGCCATTGGTTGCTTTCGTCAGATGCGGCGTGGCCGCCGGAGCGGCGTCAGGCGTCGGGTATGAGTGCCGCCAAACATGGTGTCATTCGGTATCTTGGGACGTGCGCCGCAGCGCAGTCCCAAAGTCGAGCGCCTCAGTCGGCGCGGCGCAGATAGGTGATTTCGTTCGTGTCGACCAGAATTTTCTCGCCGGAATCGATGAACGGCGGCACCATCACCCGCATGCCGTTTTCCATCACAGCCGGCTTATAGGACGAGGTGGCCGTCTGACCCTTCACCACCGGGTCGGCCTCGATGATCGACAGCACGACCTGATCGGGCAGCTTGATGCCAATCGGCTTCTCCTCGTGGCTTTCGACGGTCACCATCATGCCGTCCTGGAGGAAGGCCGCCCGCTCGCCGACGAACTCCTTCTGCAACTCCAGTTGCTCGTAGGTTTCGGTGTCCATGAACACCAGCATCTCGCCTTCGGCATAGAGGAACTGATAGTCCTTCTGCTCCAGGCGCACCCGCTCGACGGTCTCGGAAGCCCGGAAGCGTTCGTTCAGCTTGGTGCCGTCGATGAGATTCTTGAGCTCGACCTGGGCAAAGGCACCGCCCTTGCCCGGCTTGACATGGGCGGTTTTGACAGCCGCCCACAGGCCGCCATTGTGCTCGATCACATTGCCCGGGCGAATTTCGTTTCCGTTGATCTTCATCGAAGCTCTCGAAGGTTTCGGCGCCGGCGGCGGGAGGTCCGAGCGTGGCGGCGTCAGTGATTGGCGAGATGGTCGACAGCAACGCCGCGAGGGCGTCGGACGATAAATAGGTGCGCTGTATCTGCCGGTTGGCGCTCAAGACCATAAATCCCCGATCCATTCAAGCCTCGACGCGCCGCCGGTCGGCCCCGAACGCCGCTCAAGGCGGCCGGCCGTCGCGATCCGACGTCAGCTCAAGCGAAAGCGGTTTGCCGCTTCGAGGGCAGATTTTTGCGTCGCAGGATCGAGGCCACGAAAGAAATCGTCGAGAACCGGGTCGGTGTTCTCCACCCGCTTGGCCAGGACCGACCATTTGGCCGCCTCCATCCGGTCAGGCGCGGTGCCGATGCCGTCCTTGTAAAGATGCGCGATGCGATTGATGGCGATGGGATTGCCGCGCAGGGCGGCACGCTTGAGAAACTGGAACCCGTCCTCGAGCTTGGCGGGGCCGCCTTTGCCGTTGACCAGCCAGATACCGTATTCCACCTGGGCGGTATCTTGACCGTTGATGGCCGCGGCCTTCAGCCATGCGCGCGCTTTGATGGGGTCGGCTGGAACCCCTCGCCCATATACATAAAGCTGCGCCATCGCATATTGCGCGTCGGCGACGCCTGCATGGGCTGCCTTGGCGAAATAGTCCTTCGCTTCCTGGAAGCCCGCGGTCGGAGCCGCTTCGATCAGCATTTGCCCATAATTGTACTGCGCGAGCGGCAAGCCTTCGTCGGCCGCCGCCTTCATCAGATCGCGGGCCTTGGCGACATCAGGGGCCACCACCGTACCGTCCAGCAACATCATCGCGTAGCGGAACTGCCCTTCCGGGCTGCCCGACGCGGCGGCGGCCTCGTACCAGCGCGCCGCCTCCTTCAGGTTCTGGGCGACTCCCAGACCACGGGAATAGATTTCTCCGAGCAGCGTCTGGGCCGCGGAATCGCCGAGATTGGCGATCGGCTCGGCAAGCTTCAGCGCCGACAGATAAAAGCCGCGCTGGAAGGCGCCATAGGCCAATTCGCTTTTCGAGGGTGCCGCTCCATCGTCCGCACCATTTGCCGCGCCGGATTCCGGCGCGGCGTCCGAAGGCGCCGGCAGATCTGTGCCACTCGCGCCATCGAGCACCGAGCCGGACGTGTCGGGGTCCGTTGCTGCTTCCTCAGCGCTTGGCCCAGCCGCCGAGACTCCGGACAAGCTGCCGAGAACCAGGACCAGGGCTGCGACGAGCCGGATCGACGGGCGAAAAGACCACGGCATCAGGCTGCCTCGCTCTCCATCCAGCTATCGATGATCGCGTTCGCCCGCGCGACCATGGCGCCGGCCTCCTGCGGCTTGTCGAACACCGCCCCGGAAAGCGCGATGAATTCGACCCCCGTGTCCGCCGCGTCGCCCACGCTGTCCACACTCCGGCCCGCCATGACGATACAGGGAAGCTCGACGATCTCGGCCCACCACTCCGCCATTTCCAGGTTCTTTTCATGCGGCGGATCGGCGACGTCGCCACCGAAGCGCCCGAAAAACAGATAATCCGGCAAACGCTCACCGGCCTCCAGAGCGTCATGCCGGGTCTCGAAGCCGGAAGCGCCGACGATCAGCTTCGGCGAATATCGCTCCATCGCTGCGTCCAGGGCTCGAAGATCGCCCGCGCTCAGATGGAGGCCATCGGCTCCCACCCGGCCCGCGCAACGGCTATCGTCGGCGATGATGGCAGCCGCGCCAGCTGCCTGAATAACCGGCACCAGGCCCTCGGCGAAGAGCTGGAACGAAGCGGAGTCGCGTCCGGCGGCGTCGATGATGACGGAGGCGACATCACCGCCTGCGAGCGCCGCGCGCATTGCGGCTTCCGCGCCGACATCGCCAAGCACGGTGGTCAAGAGGACAAGTCTCGGACGGATAACAAGGTCGACGGTCATGGAATGGTTCTGGCGATCCGATTTCGGCGACGGCACCCCGTCTTCCCGGCCCTTCTAGCAAATCGACTGGGGGCAGCGAAACCTTCGATGTCAGATAAACGTCGAGACCAAGGGACGGCCCGCGCGAACCGAACCGGTTCCTTCAGCCGGCCGCATCACCCCCGTGGAGAAAACACCCGGTCCCTGCCCATGCCAAACGGTCATCCGCAGGGACCGGAATTGAATTCCGTGAGATGCCGTGATCAGTAAAACGAATCATCCGGGGCCGCGAACTCGGCGCTGAGACCAGCAGCCCTGGCCCGGTTAATCAGGGCACCCACCCGCATGGCGCAGGCGCATTCTCGCGCCTCTATCGCCTCTTCGCCCAAACCCCAGCGATCGAAGTCCCTGCCCAGTTTCCACATGCTGTCCGCCCGCAATTCAAACTGCCCGGCAAGATCGCCCAACGCCTCCGCGCGGGTGCGCAATTCCATCTGCATCCCCAACTCCCTCTCAGGCGTTCCGAATAGCACAGCATGGTGAACAGAGGGCCGTATGGGCATGATTTTGCGGTGGATAAGCTGGATTATCACTCCCTGCCAAAGCCTTACCTTCCGGGGCTCTAAAACGACGCCAGCAGCCCGCCAACAGCGCGATCGAAATCCATCTCCGAACTCCGAATTCATTGCGTCGGGCGCGAAGACTGCGGCGGTCTTAACCACTTGTTAACATAGCGGTGGCCCGTCACGGCGCTTCGTGCAAATGTAAAGTCGAACGTGAAAGCACGTCGCGAGATTAGTAGTCGGAGAGAGTATCATGGCGACAAATGCGGTGGACGAATTCAACGCAGGCATCAGTGACATATTGCGCAGCAAGCCTATCAAGGGATCAGCGGGAGAAATCGATCGCAACGTCCCGAGCGCTCCCATGCCCGTCACGCAAGGCACTGCGGTGCAAAACACCGCGCCGCAAGGTGCGTCGGACACGACTGCGCGTCTGCCCCGTCGCATCGCAGGTGGCTTTCAGGGCGTGGGCGACGACTTGGATCGCCGGGCCCGCGACTGGAGGAATACGGTCCGTCTCTTGGAGCAGCAGCGGCCCCAGCTTGAATCTGCCGAAACGGAACATGCCAGGCTGCACGAGGCTCTTGCCCGGATCGTCCCGGAGGTTCAGGAAAACGGCCGCGCGTTGAAAGCGTTGCTGGACACGACGAAGACCGGCGATATTTCGGGCGACCTGGCGACTCAGTTCAACAAGAACCTGAACTCGCTGGATGAACTCGAAAGCGTCGCCGAAGCGCTGACCGCGAATCTGGTCTGGGTCCGCTCGACCTGGGAGCAGTATGCCCGGACCATCATCAAGGCGCAGAGAATGCGCGAGGATCTCAAGCAGGGCGCCGCGGAACACTAGATCGCGGTGACATCGGCTCGACTCGATCCGATGTCGTGAAACTGATCGATTCCAAGTCAGGGAGCGCCGACCAGCAGCATACCGAAGCAGGATCGAGACATCGCAGCGGCCTCCCGTCGAAGGACGGGAGGCCGTTTTCGTTCAGCGCAATTGACCGGCCGCCTTCCCAGAGCATCGGACGATAATGGGGAGGCGGTTCTTGTTACTCGGTTGCCGAGACGATCCCCGCGGAGCATGGCGACGAGCTTAGCGGCGCTACGGCCGAGCCGGCCGACGGTTCGAGGGTCGGCGGGATTCCGGTTTTTGGTCCGATGCTCAATCCAAATGGTAGAGCATCCTTTGCGCGTCCGAATGGCCGAACGGCGCACGAAGACCGGTTGAGCGCAACGTGATCACAGACCCTATCTTTTACCTCGCCGCCATTCCCGCGGTTCTGCTCATCGGCTTGTCGAAGGGCGGCTTCGGCGGCTCCATATCGCTGGTCGGCGTCCCGCTGATGGCGATGATCATCTCACCGGTCGCCGCTGCCGGCATTCTCCTGCCGATCATGGTCGTCATGGATGCCATCAGCCTCTACGCCTGGCGCGGCAGGTTCGATCGCACCCTGCTCCTCTCCATGCTGCCGGCTGCGATCGGCGGAGTTGGCCTTGGCTATCTGACAGCCGCGTTCGTCTCGGCCGACGGCGTTCGGCTTCTTCTCGGGCTCCTGGCCCTGTGGTTCGCCGCCGACTGGTTTTTCCGTTCGCGCCACAGAAGCGAGTCGAAGGAAAGCCGCCCGCTCCGGGCAAATGTCTGGGGCGCCATCAGCGGCTTTTCGAGCTTCGTCAGCCATGCGGGCGGCCCGCCGTATCAGATCTACGTATTGCCCTTGCGGCTCTCGCCGCAGATCTATGCCGGCACGTCGGCGGTGTTTTTCGCCGGCGTCAACGGGGTCAAGCTGCTGCCCTATTCGCTGCTAGGGCAGTTTTCGACCAGCAATCTCATGACCTCCGCCGTGCTGTTGCCGCTCGCCCCGGTAGCAACGCTCATCGGCGTCTGGCTCGTCCGCAAGGTCGATCCCGCCGCGTTCTACATTTTCACCTATGCCCTGCTCGTTCCGGTGGGCCTCAAGCTCGTTTTCGACGGCGCCGCCGCTATGCTCCCCTGATCCTTGCTTGCCGTGACGCAGGGCGCGCGATCTTCTATAGCTCATGCGCTGGCGCGTCGACGAACCGCGCCGACTGGGGAGGACCGATGGGCATTTACGACGAGCATCTCGACCGCAACGCGGCGAATTATCAACCGCTGACGCCGCTGACCTTTCTGTCGCGCGCGGCGCTGATCCATCCCGACCGGACCGCCATCATTCACGGATCGCTGCGCCGCAGCTACGGCGATTTCTATCGCCGCTCCAGGCAGCTCGCCTCGGCGATCGAAAAGCGCGGCATCAAGCGGGGCGAGACCGTGGCCGTCATGCTGGCCAACACGCCGCCGATGCTCGAAGCCCATCACGGCGTGCCGATGGCCGGCGCCGTGCTTCTGTCGATCAACACCCGGCTCGACGCCGATATCATCGCCTTCCAGCTGGAACACGCAGAAGCCAAGATGGTCATCGTCGACCGCGAGTTTTCCGGCGTCATGGCCGAGGCGCTGGCCAGGGTGAACGTCACGCCGATCGTCATCGACTACGACGACCCCGACTTTGCCGAGGATGCGCCGGCCAAGAAGGGCGACGCGATTGGAACGATCGAATACGAGGCGCTCGTGGCCGAGGGCGATCCCGATTACGACTGGCAAATGCCCGGCGACGAATGGGACGCCATCTCGCTGAACTACACCTCGGGCACCACCGGCAATCCCAAAGGCGTCGTCTATCACCATCGCGGCGCCGCGCTGATGGGCTACTCCAACGTCATCGCCTCGGGCATGGGCCGGCATCCGGTCTATCTGTGGACGCTGCCGATGTTCCACTGCAACGGCTGGTGCTTTCCCTGGACCCTGGCCGTCGAGGCCGGCACCCATGTCTGCCTGCGCTGGGTACGGGCGAAGGCCATGTATGACGCCATCGCCGATCATCGCGTCACCCATCTGTGCGGCGCGCCCGTGGTCATGGCGATCCTGATCGACGCGGCGGAGGCGGACAAGCGCCCCTTCGATCAGACGGTCACCTTCAACACCGCCGCCGCCCCGCCGCCGCAGGCCGTGCTGGCCGGCATGCGAGACGCCGGCTTCGAGGTGACGCATCTCTACGGTTTGACCGAGACCTACGGCCCTGCCGTCGTCAACCAGTGGAAGGACGAATGGGACGCGCTCGACGGGCCCGCCCGCGCCGCCCAGACCGCGCGACAGGGGGTTCGCTACCCCTCGCTCGAAGACCTCGCGGTGATGGACTCCCGGACCATGGAGCGGACCCCGCCGGACGGCGAGACGATCGGCGAGGTGATGTTTCGCGGCAATATCGTCATGCGCGGCTACCTCAAGAACCCGGCCGCTTCCGCAGAAGCGTTTCGTGGCGGCTGGTTCCACTCGGGCGATCTCGGCGTCCTGCACGAGGATGGCTACATCGAACTGAAGGACCGGGCCAAGGACATCATCATCTCGGGCGGCGAGAACATCTCCTCGATCGAGGTGGAGAACGCCCTCTACTTGCATCCGGCGGTCCAGACCGCCGCGGTAATCGCCAAGCCCGACGACAAATGGGGCGAGACCCCACTGGCCTTCGTCGAGCTCAAGCCCGGGCAGAGCGTCTCGGCCGAAGACCTGATCGCCCACTGCCGCGCGACGTTGGCGAGATTCAAATGTCCGAAGGAGATCAGGTTCGAGGAGGTGCCGAAGACCTCGACCGGCAAGATTCAGAAATACGTCCTGCGCAAGATGGTGGGCNACGTTGGCGAGATTCAAATGTCCGAAGGAGATCAGGTTCGAGGAGGTGCCGAAGACCTCGACCGGCAAGATTCAGAAATACGTCCTGCGCAAGATGGTGGGCTGACGACCGTCGCCGCAGGCCGAACGCACAAAACCGGGCGCGCTGAACAGCGCGCCCGGTTTTGATTGGACTGATTCAGTTCTTGGTCTGACGAAGCCTTTCGATTTCGTCCTTCAACTGCAATTTCTTTCGCTTCATCTCCCTGAGGTCCGCATCGCTCATCGCCGGTTTTGAGATCCGTGCCGCCGAAATCTCGTGATCAAGCGCCGTATGGCGTTGTTCCAACGTTGCGAGATGAGTATCCAAGGACATGTGCGTCTCCCTTCAAGGTTTGCCACGGCGTGCCTCGAGAGCCGTGGCCTCGACTGTTCGAAAGTGGCACAATGCGTCCACACTGTCGAACGGCAAGATCGGGCCGGTATCGCCGGAATGGGCTTTTTGCTAATCCTCGGCGAAGTGCCTTGGGCAGTAAGTCCTCAGGGCCCGATTCGGTTGCGTCCACGGCCGCATGAAAGGATGGGAATGGAGGATCAGGAACAGGCGGGCCTGAGGCTGCAAGTCGCGCGCTTGCGCCAGGAGCACGCCGATTTCGACGCAGCGGTGAACGCCATGGAAGCGACCGGCTGCGACCGTTTGCAGGTGCAGCGAATGAAGAAGAAGAAGTTGACGATCAAGGACCGCTTGCAGGATCTCGAGGACGAGATCATTCCGGATATCAGCGCATGACGCGACAGGAAGGCCCCGTTCCGGTCGCGATCATCATGGGCAGCCAGTCGGATTGGGCCGTGATGAAGAACGCCGCCGACACGCTCGACGCGCTCGCCATTGGTTTTGAGGCTCGTATCGTGTCCGCCCACCGCACACCGCAGCGGCTCTACGAATTTGCCCAAGGGGCCAAGACCGCAGGCTTCAAGGTCATCATCGCGGGCGCCGGGGGCGCCGCCCATCTTCCAGGCATGACCGCCGCCCTGACCCCCTTGCCGGTCTTCGGGGTGCCGGTTGAAAGCCGTGCGCTTTCCGGCAAGGACAGCCTGTTGTCGATCGTGCAGATGCCGGCGGGCATTCCGGTCGGGACGCTCGCGATCGGGCGGGCCGGCGCGGTCAACGCCGCCTTGCTCGCCGCCAGCGTCCTCGCCCTGTCGGACGAGGCACTGGCCGCCCGGCTGGACAGCTGGCGCAAGGCGCAGACCGATTCGGTCGCGTTGGCTCCAAGGGATGCGGAATGAATTCGGCTCCGCTACCGCCGGGCTCCACCATCGGCATCATCGGCGGCGGCCAGCTGGCCCGCATGCTGGCGATGGCGGCCGCCCGTCTCGGCTACCGCACGATCGTGCTCGATCCGGATCCGGCCTGCCCGGCGGCGCAGCTGGCGAACGAGACCCTGATCGCCGCCTATGACGACGTCGCCGCCTTGGGCAGACTGGTCGGCCGTTGCGACATCGTGACCTATGAATTCGAGAACGTGCCGGTCGAACCGCTCCGCGTCGCGGTGCAGGCCGTTGCGCTGCATCCCTCCGCCGACGCGCTGGAAATCGCCCAGGATCGGGTGGTCGAAAAGGCATTTCTGAACGGCATCGGAGTCGCGACCGCGGAATGGCGGGCGATCGACAGCGTCGCGGAACTGAATCACGCGATGATCGAGCTTGGCGGTGAGGCAATCCTGAAAACGCGACGCTTCGGCTACGACGGCAAGGGCCAGGCGACGATCCGCAAGGACGCCCCGCTTGCCAATGTCTTCGAAAGCCTCGGCGGCGTCCCGTCGATTCTGGAACGGCGCATCCCCTTTGCTTATGAATGCTCGGTCATCGGCGCGCGCGGCACCGACGGGACCATCGCGGTCTTCGATCCGGCGGAAAACGTGCACGGGCTGGGCATTCTCCAGCGCTCCACCGTGCCGGGCCAAATCACCGAGGACGTGGCGCGCGAAGCCAAGGGTATCGCGTCCCGTATTCTCCAACGGCTGCAATATGTCGGCGCCATCGGTGTCGAGTTCTTCGTCGGCGCCGACGGCAGCCTGCTCGTCAACGAGATCGCGCCGCGGGTTCACAATTCCGGCCACTGGACCGAAGCCGCCTGCGTGATCTCGCAATTCGAGCAGCACATCCGGGCTGTTGCCGGCCTGCCGCTCGGCGCGACGGCCCGCCATTCGGACTGTGTCATGGAAAATCTGATCGGCGACGATGTGAAGCGCGCCGCAAGCCTCCTCACCGAGCCGGCCGTCATGGTCCATCTCTACGGTAAGGCGGAGGCGCGGGCCGGGCGCAAGATGGGGCACTTCACGCGGTTGATCGGGCCGGCAAGCGCCTGAAGGGATGGGGCGGCTCGCACGGCATCGAAGCGGCCGCGGCACGGCCGCCAACATTGACAAGCGCGTCCGGTGAAGCTATCTCGACCCCAATCTTTTCGGCGCGTCAGCGATGGCGCGCCGCTCATTTTGCGGCGGAGCCGGGTGATCCGATCGTCGCACCAGACGATCCGGTGATGTCATGAAGATCAAGAACTCGCTCAAGTCCCTGCGCTCGCGCCATCGCGCCAATCGTCTCGTGCGCCGCAAGGGCCGCGTCTATATCATCAACAAGGTGGCGCCACGCTTCAAGGCGCGCCAGGGCTGATTCTAAAGGAAGCCGAGCGTCCGCTCCTTCCCCGACGATCACGAAAATTCTGATTGACGCTGCGCTGTGGAGAATTACCCTCTCCGCATGCGCAGCTTTGTCATCTCCGGTGCGATCGGCCTCGCGGTTACCGGCTTCCTCGCCCTGCCCGCGGCAGCCCAGGACGCCGCCCCGCCATTGTTCGACTTCCAGGTCGATCCTGAGGCATCCCCCGACACCGCCCCTCACCCCGAAGACCAGCCCCCCATGGTGATCCCGCCTCCCGACGAGGAGGCGACCGACGCGCCGGAGGCCTTCGGCGGCGCCCCGACGGCCGAGAGCGAATCCACCGACGAGCCGGAGGGCCGCGCCGCTGACGAGACGCCAGCGGAAAAGCGCGATCGGTTGTTCGCGGAACTGCGCAAGGAGCCGTCGGACAGCAAGGCACGGCGGATCGCCGCCGGCATCGAAAGGCTGTGGCGCAAGAGCGGCAGTGCGACGGTCGATCTTTTGATGCTGCGCGCCGCTGAGGCGATGGCCGAGCAGAAGAACACCGCCGCTTTCGACGTACTCGATCAGGCGCTGGTCCTCGATCCGGGCTATGCCGAAGCCTGGAACCGCCGGGCGACCCTCAATTTCACCACCGGAGCCTGGGGTAAGTCGCTGGCCGACATCGAACAGACCCTTGCGCGCGAGCCGCGCCACTGGGGTGCCTTGATGGGCTTGGCGATGATTCTCGAGCGAACCGGCCGCAAGGACAAGGCGCTGGAGACCTATTTGCGGGTGCTTGCGGTCTATCCGGCCCTGAAATCGGCTCAGGACGCGGCCGGGCGGCTGTCAGAGGAACTCGTCGGCCCGGCGATCTAAGGAACGGGTTCGCGAATTGAAACTGCCCCCTGTGATTGCGTTCTGGAAAATCACGCCACGGCGGTGCTTGGCGCCGTCCGCATGTGCTAATTTCAGGTATGAAAAACTTGCATTCCCATCGCTGGCCCGGCGTTCCGCTTGCGCTCGGCGCGGCCGTGCTGTTCGGGGCGTCCGCTCCCTTCTCCAAACTGTTGCTTGGCACGGTCGATCCGTGGCTGCTGGCCGGAATTCTTTACGTGGGCGCGGGCCTCGGGCTGGCCGCGATCCATTTTGCACGACAGGCGATCGGACTGCCGCGAGTCGAAGCTCCTTTACGCAAAGCCGATCTGCCATGGCTGGCCGCTGTCGTCGTCATCGGCGGTGGCGTGGGGCCTATTCTACTGATGTTCGGCCTTTCCCTGACGTCCGCTGCGTCCGGCTCCCTCCTCCTCAATCTCGAAGGTCTGGCGACGATGGCGATCGCCTGGCTGGTCTTTCGGGAAAATGTCGACCGGCGCCTGCTGCTCGGCGCCTTCGCCATTCTGGCCGGGGCAGTCTTGCTGACATGGAACGGCCAGGGCCTACAACTCGATACGGGCGCGCTGCTGATTGCCGGGGCGTGCCTCGCATGGGGTATCGACAATAACCTGACCCGCAAACTCTCGTCCGCCGATCCAGTTCAGATCGCCATGATCAAGGGCCTCGTTGCGGGCTTCGTCAATCTGGCTCTGGCTTTCGGGCTCGGCGCGGCGCTGCCTTCGCCCGGCTATGTCGCGGCTGGCGCTATCGTCGGCTTTTTCGGCGTCGGGGTCAGCCTCGTGATGTTCATGCTCGGACTTCGCCACTTGGGAACGGCTCGAACCGGGGCTTATTTCTCGCTCGCGCCCTTCATCGGAGCCGCTCTGGCCATCATCCTGCTGGGCGAGGGGATCTCCGCTCAATTCGCCATCGCGGGAGCGCTGATGGCTCTTGGTCTATGGCTGCATCTGAACGAGCGTCATGATCACGAGCATGCCCACGAGGTTCTGGAACACGATCACGCCCATACGCATGATCCGCACCATGGTCATGATCACGACGGGCCGGTGAGCGAGCCCCATTCGCACTGGCATCGGCACGCGCCCATGCGGCACGAACATCCGCATTTTCCCGACCTGCACCACCGGCACGGTCACGGCTAAAATGGGCGCCGTGGGAAACAGATTGCCGTTGCTGTTACGGTTTGGTTGCGCCGATGCTTGTCAACCTCACACGGCCGAGAGGCCGTCCGAGCCGATATAGGCGATGCGCAGCATGTTGGTCGCGCCAGGCGTCCGGAGCGGCACGCCGGCGGTGACGATCAAGCGCTGGCCCGCCCGGGCATAGCGATGCTCCACGGCGATGCGGCAGGCACGATCGACCATGTCGTCGAGATCCTGGGCATCTTCCGTCACCGCGCAGTGCAGACCCCAGACGAGCGACAGCCGCCGCGCCGTCTCGACCACGGGCGACAGCGCCAGAATCGGGATGTTCGGCCGCTCGCGCGCCGTCCTGAGCCCGGTCGTCCCGGTCGCCGTATAGGTGACGATGACCGCCACCCCCAGCGTTTCGGCCATCTGCCGTGCCGCCAGCGACACCGCGTCGGCGCCGGTGGCTTCCGGTGCCGGACGCTGGGCAAAGATGATGCCCGGATAGAGCGGATCCTTTTCCACCTGCACGGCGATCCGGTCCATGGTCGCGACCGCTTCGACCGGATATTGACCGGCGGCCGATTCGGCCGAGAGCATGACGGCGTCCGCGCCTTCGTAGACGGCCGTCGAAACGTCGGAGACTTCGGCGCGGGTCGGAACCGGTGCCGAAATCATCGATTCCAGCATCTGGGTCGCCACGACGACCGGCTTGCCGGCCTTGCGGGCGGCGCGCGTGATACGCTTCTGGATGCCGGGAACCGCTTCGAGCGGCATCTCGACGCCCAGATCGCCACGCGCGACCATGATGCCGTCGGACAGATCGATGATCTCGTCCAGACGCTCGACCGCCTGGGGCTTCTCGATCTTGGACATCAGGAACGCCCGGCCACGCGAGATCTTGCGCGCCTCGGCAAGATCGTCCGGCCGCTGGATGAAGGACAGCCCGACCCAATCGACGTTTTCCGCCAGCACGGCGTCGAGATCGCGCCGGTCCTTGTCGGTCAAAGCGCCGGTGGCGAGCGTCGTGTCGGGCAGGCTGACGCCCTTGCGGTCGGAGATCTTGTTGCCGGCGACGACGCGGCATTTGATGCGGTGCTTGTCCGTCTCCGTGCAGACCAGCTGCAACCGTCCGTCATCGATCAGCAGCCGATGGCCGACTTCAACCGCTTCGAGGATTTCGGGATGGGGCAGGAAGACGCGGGTCGAATCACCCGGCTCGGAATTGTCGTCGAGGGTGAAATCCTGGCCGACCGTGAGCTCGGCCTTGCCTCCGATAAATTGCGCGACACGCAATTTCGGTCCCTGCAGATCGGCGAGAATCCCGATCGGAAGCCCGACATCGGTTTCGACCTTGCGGATGCGCCGGACCAGCTCACGCATCAAATCGTGGTCGGCATGGCTCATATTGATTCGGAAGGCGTCGGCACCGGCTTCGTGAAGCTTGCGAATCATCTCTTCCGATGACGACGCGGGGCCGAGAGTTGCGAGGATCTTGACCCTGCGATTGCGTCTCATTGTTTCCCCGTACCTTCGCGCGGCGCCTCGGTCAGTTGAACCATCCAACTGGCCTGCTCGCCCGTGTCATACTCCCGGAAGCCTATTTTTTGATAGCCCCGTTTGAAACAGTCGGTCACGCCCGCGATCTTGAACTCGTTCTCGGCGATGCAAAGGTCGACCGAGCCGGCCCATCGCCCCTGCCCCTCCGCGTCCTCGGCATAGACATAGTAATACCGCGACGACAGCGGTCCCTCGATGATCGTCTTGCATGTGGTTGCCGGAATGCGCCACCAGCCCTCCGTGGTCCAGCCCGCATCGGCGCGATAGCCGATGGCAACGCCCACCAGAGACTGGGTGCCGTTGCATACGCGGAACGCCGCTTGCGCGGCGCCCGCGACGATTGGAGCTGATGCCAGGAAAAACCCGGCGGCAAACAGGCACAGCATGGCCGCGCTCCGCAGCCGGCGCAGGGATCTTGATATCATCGTGCCATCCTCGAAACAGGCGGTTGTTCTCATGATTTCAGTCTTGGCATAGCGGCCGAACCTGTCAACGAGGTGGACCCGGCGATCCGGCTGGCTTACACGGGCGCTCTTGCCAGTAGACTATCCCGGCGTGGCTTTCGAGCCCCGTGCGGCGCGATACCATCATCTTCGATGCCGCGGGCTTGATGCCGGTTCGGTTCGGCTCGATATGTCGGGGCGGGGCCGAAGGCGCCACCCAACGTGAGGAGTAGCGAAACATGGACGAGATCAGCGCAAGGCAACGCCTGGAATACGAAGCGGCGGCGTTTCGCCGGTTGCGGGATCATCTAAGGCAGCGGGCGGACATCCAGAACATCGACCTGATGAACCTCGCCGGTTTTTGCCGCAACTGTCTGTCCAACTGGTATCGCGAGGCAGCCGAAGCAGACGGTGTGGCGATCAGCAAGGACGAAGCCCGGGAGATCGTCTACGGCATGCCTTACGAGCAGTGGCGCTCGCAACATCAGACCGAGGCCGGCCCGGCCGCGCAACAGCATTTCGAGAAAGTTCGGCCGCGCGACTGACAAAAGTGCGGTCGCGCCCGACACCAACCTGCGGTGAGTAAGACCTGTTTGATGTGCTGAATGGGCTTGTCTGGCCAGGAGCGACGCGCGGTTCGATGCGGCGCATCGGCGACAAGGTCGAGGCAATGGCCGGTCGAATGGATTCCTATCGCCATTGGTTGGCATAACTGGCCTGTTCACCCATTCAACGAATCACCGAGGTCTGCTAGGTGCGGCGGACTCATCCCATGAATGCGCCTTACGGAGACGGAAACATGTCCGACGTGAATGGTGTCGCCCAGGATCAACTGCGCTCCTTCGTCGAGCGGATCGAGCGACTTGAGGAAGAAAAAAAGACGATCAGCGACGACATCAAGGATGTCTACGCAGAGGCCAAGGGCAACGGATTTGATACCAAGGTGCTGCGTCGGGTTGTCTCGCTGCGCAAGCAGGATCAGAACGAACGCCAGGAGCAGGAGGCCATCCTCGACCTTTATCTGCAGGCGCTCGGCATGGCAGCCGATCTGCCGAAAGACTGATGTCGACCAGCGCCCTGTTCGGCTTCAATTACAAAAAGCCCGCCGGATACGATCCGGCGGGCTTTTTGCGATGCCTTGATGGCTTATACCAACCTGCGGTGATAGGAACCCCTTCGACCGGGACGATCGCCGATGCGTGGCGAGGAGCGGGACGACGCACGATGCGGCGCATCGGGCGAGGCCCGCGACGAATGCAGGCGCGGCGAGCGCCCGGCCTTCGGTGGGCTGTACGGGCTTGCCGGACGGCGTCGCACCGCTTGCCCGATGCGCCGCATCGAACCGCGCGGCGCTCCTGGCCGGACAAGCCCGTCCAGCACCATCGAATAGGTCTCTATCACCGCAGGTTGGTATTACGGCGCGACCTAGAAGCGGGTCGGCTGACCTTTGCCTAGCGGGCGGTGGCGCGGCGACGCTTGTGGCCGAGACCCATCTGCTTGGCCAGACGCGAGCGGGCCGCAGCATAATTCGGCGCGACCATCGGATAGTCAGGCGCAAGATCCCATTTCTCGCGATACTCTTCCGGCGAGAGACTGTAGTGGGTCATCAGATGACGCTTCAGCGACTTGAACTTTTTGCCGTCCTCGAGGCAGATGATGTAATCGTCCGTCACCGACTTCTTCACCGGGACGGCCGGCTTCGGCTTCTCGGCCTGAACAGCCTGAGGAGCGTTCGTAGTGCTGCCAAGCGCCCCATACACATCCGAGATTAAGCCCGGCAGTTCCGACACCGGAAGCGAGTTGTTGCTGACATAGGCGGCGACCACTTCGGCCGTCAATTCCATCAGCATTTCGTTGTTTTCGATGTTTGCGATCTGGTCCATGTTTTGCCCCATTGTGCTCAGTAGCCCGCCGGTCAAGCCACAGCGGAATGTCTATGTTCCGATATCGTTCGTAAAACAGATAATTGAACGGTGGCGCTGCTTTATCCGACCTTGCCACTCACATCCATGTATTTATAGGCATATACTTAATGTCAATATGCTTGGTTACAATCCCAAGATTTTTGTCCGCTTTTGACGAACGTAAACAGCTGAAATCAACAAGGACGAGGGGGATCATTACAACGGCGTAAGGATTGACAAGGTTCGGAGGGAGCAAAGAAATTCTTGCAACCTACCCGTGAGAAACTTCGCTATGACAGATAATGGAAGCCGATCGGGCCCTCCGGCGACGCCTGGTAGCCCCCTAATTGTCAGCCGGCCATTGCGGCAAGCTCTGTTAAGCAAACAGATCTTCGAACCAACGCCGCGCGTGGCGCATGCTTTTCTGGTCGTACGCGGGCTTTCGCAAGTACGGCTCCGCGCATCAGAGCATCAGACGGCCACGAAGAACGCGCCCGGCTGAATTGACCCGGTCGAGTGTCGATACCGCCGGATCGTCCAGGTTTCTTGACCGGATAACCGAGCGGTTACTGCTTGAGCTTGACCAGTGGCAGGAAATTCACAGCGGAGCCGGAAAAGCGATCGGTCTTGCCTGTCGCGGTGGAGGGCGTGAAGCCGGCCGCGAATAGCGTCCGTGGCAGATCACCGACGAGCCGGCCCGTATCGGGATTGCTCGTCGCCATCTGTTCGGCTCGACGATTGGAATCGGACACGAGCGAAGCGATTTCGATCCGCGAATTGATCACCTGCTGCGGGTCGACCCGCGTCGACTTCGCGGTCGGCTTCGCCGCAACCCGCATCACCCGATCACCCTTGCCGTCGCTAGAGGTGTTGCCGTCTCGCGAGGTCGTCATCGCCTTCGGCCGGGAGCGAGCCGGGGGCGTCACCGCCGCGACTTTCATCATCGCCGCAGGCTGCGCCGTCTTCGGCTCGATCACCGGTCGCGCCACGGGCATCGCCGCCGCGACGACGCTCTCGATCGCTTGCCGCGTCGCAGCGGAAGGAGCTTTATCGGTCTTCAACAAATCGTCGAACACCGGCCGGTCGCGCGGCGTCGGCACGACATAGGCCAGTTGACCGCTGGCCGCCGTCTCCGCCGCTTGTGCCTCGAGAGCCGCGACCAGAGTGGAAACAGAATCCGACGAGGGTCCAGCGGCCGGCGAGGCGGGCGCCTCCGAGCCGGCTGTCAGCGTTTGCGCGGTGGCGCGCACGGGTGCCCAGGTAGGAACCGGAATTCGCGCCGCGTCGAGGGATGCGACGACGGTCGACGCTTCCGGCGCGCTCATATTCGCCGGCGTTCCGGTGTCGAAGCGATCGCCGACCGGCATGGTGACGCCACCGGGCAGCGATGGCCGGGACTGCGGAACGGCGGAAGCCAACGCGACGGCCGGGGCGGGAGCCGCGCGGTTCGGAGTGGCGCGGCTCGGTGCCGCCACTGCTTCCGCATCGTCTTCTGCTTCGTCGCTGCCGCCACCGAACAGCATGGCCAGCAGCGTCTTGCCGCCGCCGGACGAGCCGGAACTGGCGTTGGCGACCTGGATTTCGGAGGCCCCGCGGCGCTGCTTGTACGACGCCAGCGCCTGCTGGTAGCCGGGCAGCGGCTTGCCGTCCGAGGGAACATGAACGGTGTTGCCATTCGGAAAGACCGCCAGCAGCTGCTTGCGGTTCATGCGCGGCCAGTGCCGGGCATTGCCAACGTCGAAATGCACGAACGGCGAACCGGATCGAGGGTAGTAACCGACCCCGCCGACCTGCATCTTCAGGCCGATCTCACGCATCCTCGCCAGCGGAACGTCGGGAATTTGAAAGTCGAGCGCCTTGCCAAGCGTGTGCTGACTCTTCTTGGCGACGCCTGAGGACCGTGAGCGCAGTAGCGAGTTGGTGCCGGGCGATCGATAGCCAGAGATCACGTTGATGTTGGCGCGCGAGCCGGACTGGCGATACGCCTCCCAAATCACGTCCATCAAGCGGGGGTCCATGTTCGTCGGCTCGGACTTGCGCCAATCCCGGAGAAACCAGTTGATCTTCTTTAGTTCGGAACGGTCGTAGCGACCATTGCGCTTATAGGCGAAGCTCGCTTTTTCCTTGGTATGGAGATTGTAGAATTTGAGAACCCTGGTTTCCGCCTGCGCCGCGGTGACCGTGCTGACGGCCAGAAGGGACAAAGCTGCGAACGTCGCGATGCGCCAGGCCCTGCGGTCGACACGAGCGGTATGTCCGAACATGCGGTCTTCCCCTCAATGATGGCGTCCTTCCCCGTAAAAAATCCCCCGGGGCCGGCACCGTCTTAGAAACTGTTTCCACGCTCGTCTAGTTTTGCTCAAACTGCGGCATGAAAATGACAGTCATGGAACTTTCTACGGATTTTGAGGGGAAAGCGTTAAGCTTGGATTAAGTTTAACTTGCCCGCCCAAGGACGGACCGCGGGTTTGTGCCGCTAAACTCGGCTGTGACCAGATGACGCAGAGACATCAGTCTACCGCGATATTATAGGCACGCAGCTTTCGGTAGAGCGTCGAGCGCCCGATGCCGAGCCGCCGCGCGATCTCGCTCATCCTGCCCCCGTATTGAGCCATGGCGAGCCGGATCAGGTCTGCCTCCACGTCCTCCATGCGGCGGATTTGTCCGTTCGCGTCGCGAAGCGGGAAAGCCGGGACGTCGCGCCGCCGTTCGTTACCGCTCCAAGGCTTCTCCATCTGTTCAGATGCCGGCGGTTCCCGATGGTCCGTGCCGGGGTCCTCGGACCAAGCCGGCCCCGCCGGGTCGGCGTCGAGAAGCGCCGCAATCTGCGGAAAGTCGCCCGCGAGGAGATTCTCATTATCGCTCAACACCACGGCGCGATGGATGGTATTCTCCAACTGGCGGATATTGCCCGGCCAGTCGTAGCGGCACAGAACCGCGATGGCCTCCTCGGACAGACGGCGGACCCGGGTGCCGCGCTCCAGACCGACGAAGTGCGCGACGAAGCCACGCGCCAGCGCCGAAATTTCGCCGCGACGTTCGCGCAGCGGTGGGACGCGAAGTTCGAATGCGTTGAGGCGATAGTAAAGATCCTCGCGAAACCGCCCCGCGGCAACCGCTGCCGCCAGATCGCGATTGGTCGCGGAGATGATCCTGACATCTGTCTTTGTCGGCGTCTTGCTTCCGACCGGGTCGATCTCGCCGTCCTGCAGCACCCTCAAGAGCTTGACCTGGGCGCTGGCCGACAATTCACCGACCTCGTCCAGAAACAGCGTCCCTCCGTCGGCCTCGATGAATTTGCCCTCATGGCGCGCGGTCGCGTCGGTGAATGCGCCCTTGGCATGGCCGAACAGGATACTTTCGACGAGATCGGTCGGCATTGCGCCGCAATTGACGGGAACGAAGCCAGCCTTGGCGCGGTCCCCATGCGCCTGGATGGCGCGGGCAAGCCATTCCTTGCCGACGCCGGTCTCGCCTTCGATCAGGACCGGTATATTGGACGCTGCGGCTTTTGCCGCGCTCGCCAGCACGGGACGCAGCGCCGCGGATGCGGCAGAGCCGTCGAGGCTCGGCGCCGCGGCGGCCACGGCGGTATCTGCCTGGTCGCGTCGCCGTGTCGCGGCGCGCATCCGCAATGCGTTGTCGAGAGCGGCCCGCAGCTTTTCCGGCGAGACCGGTTTGACGACGAAGTCGAAGGCGCCGGCGCGCATCGCCTCGACCACGGTGTCGACCGATCCCTTGGCGGTCTGGACGATGATCGGAATATCCATCCCCCGGCGCCGCATCTCGGCCATCACCTCGATGCCGCTCATGTCCGGCATCATCAGATCGAGGACGATCGCCCCGATCTGTCCTGCCTCACCGTTTGCCAGTGCCTCGAGGGCCGCGCGTCCGCCGCCGCACGACACCGGCCGCAGTCCCGCACGGGCCACTTGAGCATCGAGCAGGCGTCGCTGTATGGGATCATCGTCGACGATGAGTACGGATTGGGTCATGTCGGCCTCCGGTCTCGTCTTGTCGCGAGAATGACCCAATCTGACACGCGCCGCTAAAATTCGACTGAACAAGCAAGGCTAACGATGCGCTGTTGATTTCAGTCTGATTTGAACGACATGGCAGCTACCGGCCCTCCCCGTCGCCCAGCCCGACCCTTCGCCAACGAGATCGATGTTCATGACCCAAAGCTTTTCCCCGACCCGCTCGGCAACCGAAGCAGCCGCCGCAGACGCTGACGCGCTGCCGGAGTGGAATTTGGCCGATCTCTATCCGGCGATGGATAGCGCCGAACTCAAGAGCGATCTGGAAAAGGCACGAGACAAGGCCGAGACCTTCCAGAGCCGCTGGCGCGGCCGGCTTGCCGAGGCCGCTCGCGGCGAAGGCGAAGGCCTGGCGGCGGCGGTCGTCGAATTCGAGACGCTGGAAGAACTGCTGGGCCGGATCATCTCCTATGCCGGGCTGGTTTATTCCGGCGACACCTCGGACCCGGCGCGGGCGAAGTTCTACGGCGATATTCAGTCAAGCGTCACCGACATCTCCTCGCGGCTCCTGTTCTTCCCGCTGGAGCTCAACCGAATCGCGGATGCCGAGATGGATGCGGCCATGGAGCGGGACCCCGCCCTGGCACATTATCGCCCCTGGATCGTCGACCTGCGGAAAGACAAGCCGTTCCAGCTCGAGGATCGCGTCGAGGAATTGTTTCACGAAAAGGCGATCACCGGCCGCGGCGCCTGGAATCGTCTCTACGACGAGACGCTGACCTCGCTGCGCTTCACCGTCGACGGCGACGATCTGGCGCTCGAAGCCACCTTGAACCTCTTGCAGGACCCCGAGCGCGAGAAGCGGCGCAAGGCGGCGAGCGCCCTCGCCAATGTCTTCAGCGAGAATTTGCGTGTCTTCACCCTGATCACCAATACCCTCTCCAAGGACAAGGAGATCTCCGATCGCTGGCGGGGTTTCGAGGATGTCGCCGACTCGCGCCATCTCGCCAACCGGGTCGAGCGCGAGGTCGTGGACGCGCTGTCGGAGGCTGTGAGCGATGCCTATCCGGCGATTTCCCATCGCTACTACGCCATGAAGGCGAAATGGCTGGGACTGGACGTTCTGGAATACTGGGATCGGAACGCCCCCCTGCCCGATTCCACCCGCCGCGACATCTCCTGGGACGAAGCGCGCCAGACTGTGCTGTCGGCCTATTCCGGCTTTGCCCCGGAGATGGCGACGATCGCCGACCGCTTCTTCGCCAATGACTGGATCGACGCGGCGAACCGCCCCGGCAAATCGCCGGGCGCCTTCGCGCATCCGACGGTGCCGAGCGTCCACCCCTATGTGCTGCTCAACTACATGGGCAAGCCGCGCGATGTCATGACGCTCGCGCATGAGTTGGGCCACGGCGTCCACCAGGTACTCGCCGGCCGGCAGGGCGCGTTGATGGCGGCGACGCCGCTGACATTGGCCGAGACCGCCTCGGTGTTCGGCGAGATGCTGACCTTCCGCTCGCTGCTCGAGCAGGCCAAGACCAAGGCCGAGCGCAAGACGCTGCTGGCCTCCAAGGTCGAGGACATGATCAACACGGTGGTCCGGCAGATCGCCTTCTATCAGTTCGAGCGGGCACTGCACGAAGAGCGCCGGCAGGGCGAACTGACGACCGAGCGGATCGGCGAAATCTGGCTGGAGGTCCAGACCCGCAGCCTCGGCCCGGCGCTGCGCCTCGGCGATGGCTACGACACCTACTGGACCTATGTCCCGCACTTCATTCACTCGCCCTTCTACGTCTATGCCTATGCGTTCGGCGACTGCCTGGTGAATTCGCTTTACGCGGTCTACCGCAATTCCGAGACGGGCTTTCAGGAGAAGTATTTCGAGATGCTGAAGGCCGGCGGCACCAAGCACCATTCCGAGCTTTTGAAGCCCTTCGGCCTCGACGCCTCCGATCCCGCCTTCTGGTCGAAGGGTCTGGCGATGATTTCCGGCTTCATCGACGAATTGGAGGCGATGGACGATTGATCGGGGCGGCCGGCGAAGGACCGACCCACTGCGACGCCCGCTTTTTCGCTCAGCCTCGCAACGGTCCGGTGCCTTAGCATTACAGTTGCGTCTTTCGACGAGTTCTGAATCCATGGGCGACCATGATTCGGAGGTCATGGATGATGGGCGCATCGATCGAGAC
>NZ_JAZHLJ010000297.1:0-371 GCF_036549495.1 Aurantimonas sp. C2-5-R2 | reverse complement strand
CGCGCGCCGCTATGTCTACATTTGGGCCGATGGGGTCTACCTGCAGGCCCGCATGGAGCCGGCCGCCGAATGCATGCTGGTGATCATCGGCGCGACACCTGAGGGGCGCAAGGAACTGCTTGGCTTCCAGGTCGGGGTGCGAGAGAGCGCGCAGAGCTGGCGCGAACTGCTGGTCGATATCAAGGCCCGCGGCCTCTCGGTCCCGCCGGAGATCGCCGTGGGCGATGGGGCCATGGGGTTCTGGAACGCCCTCGATGAAGCCTTCCCGGGCACGCGCCACCAGAGGTGTTGGGTTCACAAGACCGCCAACGTCCTGAACAAGTTCCCGAAATCGATGCAGCCGGCGGTGAAGGCCGACCTGCGCGAGATCT
>NZ_JAZHLJ010000296.1:0-501 GCF_036549495.1 Aurantimonas sp. C2-5-R2 | reverse complement strand
CCGATCGGGCCCTTTCCTGTGTCGTGCCCCTCACGCCAGTGGCCTGCTTTTACTCCGCCCCACTGGCCCGGTTTTGCTCCGACGTTGACAGAAGCGATAGGTCAGATCGTAAAGACGCCACCCAAACGCTATCAAAAGTGGATTCAGTATAATCTGACCAGATTTATAAGTGATCCAAAACATCCAGCCCAAAAAAATGATCAAGCCGACAAATTTGCCGGTCTCCTGGTATCCTATACCCATAAAGGATACAACGTATGGCAATGTGTAATTCATTAAGTCAGTTGGAATATAACGGGCTTCCACAATCGTAATCGTGAACTTTGGCTTGACGACACCGAGCGCAATTAAAGAGAATCCGAAACAAACAAGGCAAATTAGAAAGACGCCAAGCGAAAAGATTGGATTGTATCTTGCCTATCCGGTTGATTCCCACACCCACTAGATCTAGTGTTGGGCATGGATGTCCTGGCCCGTGAAGACCTGCCGTTCCCGCAGTCT
>NZ_JAZHLJ010000295.1:0-504 GCF_036549495.1 Aurantimonas sp. C2-5-R2 | reverse complement strand
TGAACCGCCCCGGGTTTCCCGGAGACTGTTTGGTTTGCATCCTACGCGGCGATCGGCATGGCCTCAAGCTGGGCGTAGTAGGCGTCTTCTGCCTCGGCGGGCGGAATGTTGCCGATCGGCTCGAGCAGGCGGCGGTTGTTGAACCAATCCACCCATTCGAGGGTGGCGAACTCGACGGCTTCAAGGCTGCGCCACGGTCCGCGTCGATGGATGACCTCGGCCTTGAAGAGGCCGTTGATCGTCTCGGCCAACGCGTTGTCGTAGGAATCCCCGACGCTGCCGACGGAAGGCTCGATGCCGGCTTCGGCGAGACGTTCGGTGTAGCGAATGCTGACGTATTGCGACCCCCTATCGGAATGATGGACGAGACCTTTGCCTGCGAAGGGCTGCCGCTGGTGAAGGGCTTGCTCCAGGGCGTCGAGGACGAAGTCGGCATGGGCTGTTCGCGACACGCGCCAGCCGACTATGCGGCGGGCGAACGTGTCGATGACGAAGGCCACGTAG
>NZ_JAZHLJ010000294.1:0-519 GCF_036549495.1 Aurantimonas sp. C2-5-R2 | reverse complement strand
GCCGAGCGCCTGAAAAGCCCCGCCACCGCATGGCGACGGGTCATGATCACCGGATGGTATGGCGGCGGTGACCGCCTCGTCGACATCGCCTCCGGCACGGCGCTTTGGTATCACCCCGGAAAGTCGGTGCCGATCCGCTGGGTTCTGGTGCGCGATGCCGCGGGAGAGTTCGAGCCGCAAGCCTTCCTGTGCACCGATCTCGATGTCGATCCGCACGCCGTGCTGGGCTGGTTCGTGCGGCGCTGGTCACTCGAGGTGACCTTTGCCGAGGTGCGCCGTCACCTCGGTGTGGAAAGCCAGCGCCAGTGGTCGGACAAGGCCATTGCCCGAACCACGCCGGCTCTGCTCGGATTGTTCTCACTCGTCACGCTGTGGGCCGGTGAAGCGCTCGGCAACGATCCCATGCCACGGCAGGCCGCCTGGTATCGCAAGCGGCAGATCACGTTCAGCGACGCGCTCGCCACCGTGCGTCGCCAGTTGTGGGTCTCAGAGACTTTTGAAACGTCCCGGGATCACCGG
>NZ_JAZHLJ010000293.1:0-527 GCF_036549495.1 Aurantimonas sp. C2-5-R2 | reverse complement strand
GCGACGATGGTCGCGTCCACAATCTGACCGCCCATCGACAGGTAGCCGGCCTTGTTCAAATGCTTGTCAAAGCGGGCGAACAGGTTCTGGATCGCGCCGGCCTCGGCCAGATGCTCGCGGAACAGCCAGATCGTCTTGGCATCCGGCACTTTCTCGGCAATCCCGAGACCGAGAAAGCGCATGAAGGACAGCCGGTCCTGGATCTGGAATTCCGCTTGATCGTCGGAAAGATTGTAGAGCGCCTGCAGAACAAGAACCTTGAACATCAGCACCGCGTCATACGCAGGCCTGCCGCCCTTCGCCCCGTCCGAGCGCTTCAACGCTTTCGATAACGGCTTGCGGAAAACCTCCCAAGGCACAATCGCGTTCAGTTTCTCCAGCGGATCGCCGGCCTCGCTCAGCCGAACATACCGCTCGTCGATGTCCCAGAAACCCGGCTGTCCCCGCATGCCATCCTCCCGATCTCGGTCAGGTCAATGGAATCATAAAACGGGCCGAATGGGGAGGTTTTTCGAGATCTCCAGTTG
>NZ_JAZHLJ010000292.1:0-531 GCF_036549495.1 Aurantimonas sp. C2-5-R2 | reverse complement strand
GCAGCCGGATTCCCCATGGGACTTACCATCGGGAGCCGATACCATGCCAACCTCCGCTCATCCAGCTATCCTGGCGCAGTGGATGGCGCCGTTTTCCGTCTTTTTCACCCGGCCTACCTTCCAGCACGTGCTCACGCTCGTCGCCGGCGCCATTCTCTCGCCCGGTCGGCGTACTGTCGCCGCGGCGCTCAGCATCATGGGCATGCGGGAAACGCCGAGCTTCACCAACTTCCATCGCGTCCTCAACCGCAATCGCTGGCCACCCCGCGCCCTGGCGCAGCGCTTGCTCACTCTGCTGGTTGCCGCGTTCGTGCCTGACGGGCCCGTCGTGATCGGGATCGACGAGACCATCGAGCGCCGCTGGGGGCCTCGGATCAAGGCCCGCGGCATCTATCGTGATCCGGTCCGCTCCAGCCATGGCCATTTCGTCAAGGCCAGCGGCCTGCGCTGGATCAGCGTCATGTTGCTTGCCCCAATCCCCTTCGCCGGAAGGGTTTGGGCCCTGCCGTTCCTGACCGCGCTGGCGCCGTC
>NZ_JAZHLJ010000291.1:0-538 GCF_036549495.1 Aurantimonas sp. C2-5-R2 | reverse complement strand
GGCGCGAACTGCTGGTCGATATCAAGGCCCGCGGCCTCTCGGTCCCGCCGGAGATCGCCGTGGGCGATGGTGCCATGGGGTTCTGGAACGCGCTCGATGAAGCCTTCCCGGGCACGCGTCATCAGAGGTGTTGGGTTCACAAAACCGCCAACGTCCTGAACAAGTTCCCGAAATCGATGCAGCCGGCGGTGAAGGCCGACCTGCGCGAGATCTGGCAGGCCGAGACNCTCGATGAAGCCTTCCCGGGCACGCGTCATCAGAGGTGTTGGGTTCACAAGACCGCCAACGTCCTGAACAAGTTCCCGAAATCGATGCAGCCGGCGGTGAAGGCCGACCTGCGCGAGATCTGGCAGGCCGAGACCCGCGCCGCCGCCGAGGCCGCCATGGACACCTTCACCGAGAAATACGGGGCCAAGTACGAGAAGGCAGTGACTTGCCTGATCAAAAACCGCGACGCCTTGCTGGCTTTCTACGACTTCCCGGCCGACCATTGGGATCACCTGCGCACGGGCAACCCGATCGAGAGCGTGTTCGCCAC
>NZ_JAZHLJ010000290.1:0-553 GCF_036549495.1 Aurantimonas sp. C2-5-R2 | reverse complement strand
CTGGGGCATTACCATGTCGATACGTTACCTGCGCCCTCAAGGGTAAATTCCCGGGTGGTCGATGTCTCATCGTCATTGGCACGGAGGGGCAGTGGTTGCAGGGGCTCCCCCGCACTCGCGGGGATAGACCCCTTCGGTGCCGAGCGATACGCCGGATCAACCGGGCTCCCCCGCACTCGCGGGGATAGACCCGACAACCGGAAAGCAGAGGAGATGGCGGCGTGGGCTCCCCCGCACTCGCGGGGATAGACCCAATAGCTTTGGTTCTATTGAGCGTCGGGCTAGGGCTCCCCCGCACTCGCGGGGATAGACCTTCTTGAAGGATTGGATGATCTGGAGGCTTAAAGGCTCCCCCGCACTCGCGGGGATAGACCCGCCTTCGGATGCTTCTTGGGCGGACTTGTGGGGGCTCCCCCGCACTCGCGGGGATAGACCCCGCTCGGACAGCATCATGCTCCTGGGCTCTAAGAGCCTGAGCGAAAAGGAGTTGAGCGATATCAGCAGGTTGTGATTCCCCTACGTTGTCGAGACGATGGGGAATCGAGATGGCCTG
>NZ_JAZHLJ010000029.1:0-48614 GCF_036549495.1 Aurantimonas sp. C2-5-R2 | reverse complement strand
ATCACCGGGACCCCCTCGAAATTCCTCGCAGCTTCTTTGAACGCATCACTGCCGCCGCGTGCTACCCGGCGTGAATGGCCAAAGTCGAGCTTAGATCAACAGTGTCCTGAACGCCGGAGTTCTGTAGGCCTAAATTTTCCGATCAGAGCGTGTACTCCGAACGTCAGCCTTTTCTGCAGAGCTACCGTTCATCTAAACGGAACGCGAGAGGCAGTGAAGACATCGTTTCAAAGGTCCTGTTTCATAGGTCTGACACTTTGGCCTCAGCTTTTCGTCCACGCTGCGTCTACCGGCAGCCCGCTTTCCTACTTCGTCAGCGCGCTCTGACGGGTGCCGCCGGTGCGCTTCAAATTCATGCCGATGACCGGCACCAGTTCGGACGCCACGCGGACCGAGACGGTGATCGCCATCGCGCCGGCTCCGTCGAGGCGGGCGATCATGGCGCCCTTGAGCTGCTTGCGGTCGAGGCCGACGACGATGCGGTCGCCGTCGACATTGCCGGAGACGATATCGAGGCCCTTGCCCTTGGCGCCGTCCTGGAAGGCGCCGGTATAGCCCTTGCCGGAACGCACCACCTCGGCCCGCATCGGCTGCGAGAACACGCCGACGCGGCAGGAGCCGTCCAATTCCATGCCCAATTTCTTCGGATGCTGGGAGCCGGCGAAGTCGCAGACGAATTTGGTGCCCTTGTATTTGCCGGCAACGATCTCGCCGGGTCCCGACCACTGGCCGACGACCTGGCGGAAGAACGCCTCGTCAGGTTCGGCAAGGGCAGGCGTCGCCAGCGCCGAACCGGCGGCGACGGCGAAAGCGAGACCGGCGGTCAGCATGCGGGACATGGGGCGAACCTTCCTGGCAGACGTAGTAGCTGGAACAGGCTGCCTTTATCGCCCGGAAGGGTTAATCAAGCCTTGCCGCGGTCTTCACGATTTGTCGCGTGACGTGTCATCCGAGGCTGACCGGGACGGCCGAATCGCGCCGATTGCGGTGAGATCGCCGAGGACGTCGCCGATCGACGGCCGGCGAACCCGCAGGAAGGGCAGGGGCCGGCAGAGATCCATCGCGGCAAGGCCCACGCGAGCTGTCAAAAGCCCATTGACCACGCCTTCACCGAGCCGTGCCGACAGCTTTGCCGCGACCCCGTGGCCGAGCAGTTGCTGCATGACGCCGTCGCCGATCGCGATCGTCCCGGTGACGGCCAGATGCGCCACCACGTCGCGGGTCAGCCGCACCAGGCCGAGCGTGCCGGGCCGGGCGCCGTAGAGTTCCGACATGCGGCGGATGAGCTTGACGGTCTCGAACAGCACATAGGCGACGTCGACCAGTGCCTTCGGACTGACGGCGGTGACTACCGACACCCGCTTGGCCGAAACGAGAACGAGGGCGCGCGCCTCGGCGTCGAGCGGCCCGAGCAGCTCGCGTTCGGCCAGCGCGATGAGATCGGCGCCGTCGATCACCTCGTCGTCGAGTTCGGCCATCCGCGCCCGGCCGTGGGCGGTCTTCGGCCGTTCGGAGAGAAGTGTGGTCAACGTTCGCACGACGGTTTTCGCGTCCGCGGAGGAATTGGCCTCGTAGGCGGCGAGCGCGGCCTGGCGCTCCCGGTCGACGGCGGCAAGCCGCATCAGGCCGATGATTTCCCGCAGGGCCACGCCAAGCGCGCCGACGACGAGCAGGATGGCAACGACGAGCGCCGCCCATCCGAGCCACTGCGACCGGGCGAACAGATCCCGAATCAGGGCGTCGACGGCGAGGCCGACACCGAGCGAGACGAGAACCCCGAGGGCGCCGAGGAACAATTTGCCGAAGGAGAAGCCGTGGCGCCGCCGTGCGGTCTGCTCGATCTCAAGCTCCAACATCGCCTCACGCTCGATGGCGTCGTCAGGCTCGATGGTGATCCGCGCCAGATCCTCGATGGCGCGCGGGGACCGCCCCGGCGTTGCGGTCTTTTGCTCCTGGTCGGAGCGGGGAATGCCCGCCTCTTCCAGCCGATACGCGCCGGGACGCCGGCCGGGACGGGGGCTCTCGTCGCCGCTCATGCCAGGCGATCTCCCAACAGGAATTCGAGGGCCCGGTCGAGCCGGATATGCGGCAGCGAGAGCGTCATCCCGGCCGCGTCGCGTTCGAGCTTCGGCGGCTTGAAGCGCACGAACCGGATTGGGTCCGCCGCGCCGCCGTCGCTGTCGACGAACAGCCGCGCGGGATCGGCAGGCAGATCGCCGGGAAAGATCGCGGTCTCGGTCTTGCCGTCGAAGGTTTCGTCGCCAATCGTCTCGCCGGCCGCGGGGGTGCCGACGATGACGGGCAGCGTGTCGCCGCGGTCATCGACGCTCGCCTCGCGGGTCGCCCGGATCGCGGCAAGGGCGAGAACGTCGGTTCGGGCGCCGGAAAATTTCGCGCGAGCGATGGCGTCGTCGAGCATTCGGCGAACGATGGATTCGAGCCTGCGATGGCTGTCGCGGTGGAGATGGTCGGCCTTGGTCGCGGCGACGAGGATGCGATCGATCCGCCTTGTCAGGAACGATCCGAGCCAGCTTGAGCGGCCGGGACGGAAGCAGGCGAGGATGTCGGCGAGCGCGGTTTCGAGATCGCGGACGGCCTCGGGGCCGGCGTTGATCGCCTGCATCACGTCGACGAGCAGGATCTGGCGGTCGAGCCGGGCGAAATGCTCGCGGAAAAAAGGTTTTACCACCACCGTCTTGTAGGCCTCGTAGCGCCGCGCCAGCAGCGCCGCGAGCGAGCCCTTCGGATAGGTGTGGCCGGGCTCGACCGGCAGCGGGGCGAAGGTGAGGGCGGGGGAGCCTTCGAGGTCGCCCGGCATCAGGAATCGCCCCGGCGGCAAAGTCGACAGGGCCGTCCTGTCGGCGCGGCAGGCTGTCAGATATTTGGCGAAGGCGGCGTGCAAGGCCTGGGCTGTCGGCTCGTCGGCCGGGGCTGCGAGATCCACCGTTTCGAGCAGCGCGAGATAGTCGCTGGCGAGAGGGCGGCGCGAGGGCAGCCGGGCGCGCGCGATCGCTTCAGTCGAGAAAGTCGAGAAATCCTTGTCCAGCAGCGGCAGGTCGAGCAGCCATTCGCCCGGATAGTCGACGATATCGATCGATAGCCGGCCACCGGAAAACATCCGTCCCCAACCCGACGCCGATTCATACTCGATCGTCAGCCGCAATTCGGAAATCGCCCGGGTCGATTGCGGCCAGGCCCGCTCCTCGAGGATCGTGCGGATATGGTCCTCATACTGGAAGCGCGGCACCGCGTCGTCCGGCTGCTCCTCCAGATAGCTGCGCAGGATGCGTCCCCCGGCCTGGGCTCCAAACAGCGGCAGCCGGCCCCCATGCAGGAGGTTGTGGACCAGCGCGGTAATGAAGACCGTCTTGCCGGCCCGCGACAGACCGGTGACGCCGAGACGCACGGTCGGGTGGAAAAGGCCGGTCGTCCGATCGGCGAAGGTATCGAGGACGAGACGGGCCTCGTCGGCAAGAGAGGTCATAGGCTGGGCGAAAATCCTCTGGAGACGGGCTGTCGGCGATATAGGCAGTGACGATGGGCGTCGAAAGTGCGCCTCCTTCGTCTAACGCAGATCATGGGGATCGACGAATTCGCGCAGCCGGCCGGTGCCCCGTTCGATCGCGTCCAGCGGCCCTGAAAACTCCACGACAGCGAGGCCGCAGGTGGGGAAGCCCATCCGAATGGCTTCGATGGCGGCGGGATCGCCATCCGCGATGAGCGACAGGGTGAATTCCTCGATCACCGGATTGTGCCCGACGAGGAGGATCGCATCGCAATCGCCGTGGCGCCGCGCGGCGTCGTAATAGGCCTCGACTCCCATGGCATAGAGGGCGTCCGAGGCTTCCTCGCGGCCTTCAGTCGGAAGTTTGGGGCGAATCCGGTCATAGGTCTCGCTCGCCCGCTTCGCCGTCGAACACACCACCACGTCGAAGCGGTAGCCTTTCCTTGCGATGAACTCCGCGAGCCGGTCGGCTTCCTTGCGTCCTCGCGCATCCAGCGGACGGTGGTGGTCGCGCTGGCCGGGAAGGGCCCACGATGAATGCGCGTGGCGCAGGATGTAGAGGCGGCGGCTGGGCGATAAGGCGGACATGGCGATGGACTATGCCGAAACGACGGCATCGGGCAATCCGGTGACGGTCAAGCGCGCGCGCTGCTTACCCGGAAAGGCGGCATCGCGGCTCTTCATGCCGAAACCCGCGAACGCACGGGCCGGCACGGATCTCGCCTGTCATAGCCGTGTCACGGCGCTGGTCGATGATTCCCCTCGAAAAGCGAAGAAAAACGGGATGTTAGAAACCCGTTCACTTTCAAGTTGTAGTCTATGAACAACTTGTTCGCTGCGGAAAGCGTCGTTATAAGCCCGATTGCGTGAACGGAGGTGCGTGATGAGCGAGACACTCAATATCGAGGCGACCTTGTCCGAGGACGGGCAGTTCATGAATGATGGCCAGAGGGATTATTTCCGCAAGAAGCTGCTGGCTTGGAAGGCGGAAATCCTGCGCGAGTCGCGAGAGACGCTTGCCGCCCTGGCCAATGACAACAGCAATCTCGCCGACGCGGCCGATCGCGCCTCGTCGGAAACGGACCGCGCCATCGAGTTGCGGGCGCGCGACCGCCATCGCAAGTTGATCGCCAAGATCGACGATGCGCTGGAGCGGATCGACGAGGGCACCTACGGCTATTGTGAAGAGACGGGTGAACCGATCAGCCTGAAACGGCTGGACGCCCGCCCGATCGCGACGATGTCCCTGGAAGCGCAGGAGCGGCACGAGCGCCGCGAGAAGGTCTATCGGGACGAGTAGCTCCTCGGACGGGGCCGCTTACACACCAAGATTTCGGCTGGCGCCTATAGGCTCAGCCAGCGAAAATTTGGTTTGGTCCCGAGTGACGGGGCGTGAATCGAAGAGCCACTGAACTCCCTCCATCACTGGTTTTCCGCACCTGCCATTTCGGCGGATGAGCCGCTACCAGCCACCGCTCTCTTCCAAGATCCTCGCATACACCCTGCCAAATGTGTCGATGTCAGAGCAGCGACCGGCCTCGGTATCGTGCGGCGGCACGCCTTGCCTTCAGGGTTTCAGCGTCAGACGCACACGAATAAGTTTCCGGGGATTGCCCGATTCAGTTGGCCTTGCGATCGCTGTCGTCGCCGAAATTGAAGTCGCCCAGCAACCGTTCCATTTCCTCTTCGAGTGTCAAAGGCACTGGCGCCGCGGCGGTGCGGGGCGGCGTGTCCGGCTGAACTGCCGAGCGAGGAGGCGTATCGCCTCCGGTGGATGAGGCAGGCGGCGCTGGTGCGACAACGCGCGGTGCCTCGGTCGCCGTCGCGGGATCCGGCTCTGATCTGGAGGCCTCGACTGGGGGCGCTCCGCGCGGCGCATCCGCACCTGGATCGCCGTCGTCGGGCTTGTCGGCGAAGAAGGCGTCGTTGCCAAAATCCGCATCCATCTCGGCCGAAAGGAAGTCCTCGAGACTCGGCTCGGCATCCGGAACGGACGGACGTTTCGGCGCGGCCTCTGTCTGGCTTGAGGACGTGGAACTCCCCCCGGCGGCAGGCGGCCCCGAACGCTGCCGATCCCGCTGGTCGGGACCGGCAAGCGATGTGTTCGCGTTATCTTGAGGTATCGTCGCCTCGGCTGCTTTAGGGGCTGGCTGCGGCATTTCCGGCGGCGCTTTGCGATTTTGTATCGCCGTGGCGAAGCTCCTGACCGACAGCGGCTGCCGCGGCGGGTCCCGGCGATCGACGGCATCGACGGCAATGGCCGGTGCGGTCGCATCCTGCACGCGTTCGAGGGTTGGGGACTGGGCGCGATTCATTTGCGCGCGCAGATCGGCGCGGGGCTGCTCGGCCTTGGAGGCCATCGGATCGCGTTGCACATCCGGCACTGCCAGCGACGGCTCACGTCGGCCGGAGGCAGGCGAGGCGGGGAGCGCCGCGTCCGATTTGGAGGCGGGAGACTCCGACGAGACGTTCCCGGCATCCGTCGTCGACCGGCTCTGCCGCAGGTTGAGCGTCGGCGTCGCGATGGAACGTGGAGGAAGGCTCCGCGCGGATGCGGGCGAGCAATCGGTATCTATTTCCGGGATGGGGGCCGCACTGTATGCGGGCGCCTTGGCCTGTTCGGTGCCGGCCGCCATTGGAGCTGGCGGGACCGTCGGGGCCGGAGGCACCGGCAAGGGCGCCGTCATCGGCGCGGGACGGGACTTGTTCTCGGATGGGGTCCGCGATGCGACCGCTTCCTGGTGGCGTGGTTCAGGGCGTGGAGCCAGCGGTTTCGCTTCCGGGGCAGGAATCGGAACGGGGATCGGTGCGACACCTTGAGCGGATGCGGGTTCCGGCGACATATCGTCTTCGAATTCCGGGAAATCGCCGCGTGGTTCGTCCCGACGGGCGCCAGTCGTGGCTCGAACGCGCAGAATGCTGCCCTCGATGAGAACGTCGTTCTGCCCACCGACGAGCACGAGATGTTCGACCTCGTCGCGTCGCACCAAGACGAGGCGGCGTTTCTCGTCGATTCGGGCGACATCCATGACCGCCAGTCGCGGAGCGCTCCCCTTGAAGCCGATGCCGATTCGGCTGCCGAAGGCTTTTTTGGCGAGCACGATCATCAGTATTGCCAACAGGCACACGGCGGTCGCCACGATCGCCACCCAGACGATTGACGCGAGACTTTCGCCTACTAGGTCGACGATCCATTGGGGCATGGGCGCGATTTCCTCCTGCGGCGCCGGAGACCAGCGAAGTTTCCTTCCGTCGCCCAACCCGGTTGACCGATCTTTCGGTCCGGGGCAAGTGCAACGTCAGCTTGGCTGTTCATAATGCGTGGACAACGGTGCGCGAAGTCAGCATGGGCATTTTTCGTGGTCTTGGTTGAATAAAGCTTGGACGCGATCACTCGCCTCGGATTCGCTTTTGATTCATAGTTGCGGCAAGCAGGGGCGAATCGACATGGATGGAGCGGCGATGGGCGCGGCCGAGAAGCCTTTGATCGACCGGGCTGCGGCCGCATCGGGTGTGCGGCGCCTGCTCGTTCTGGGTGGCTTGTTGACCGTCCTGGCGGCATCGCTGGCGCTGTTTGGCCACGCCTATGGCGCAATCGCGCTGCTGGTGATCTTCGGTGGCCTCGCCGTGGCTGGAATCGCCGCGATCTTCGCCACCGCACTCGGCTTCGTGCAATTCACCGACCGAATCGGCGAAGGCGCGATTGCCAAGGACTTTCTCGATACCGCGCGCAACGGGACGTTGATCGTCGATCGCAAAGGGCGAATCATCTACGCCAACAGTGCCTATGGCGAAACGACCGGCGCGACGACGGCCGCTGGCGTGAAAACGCTGGAACGGCTGTTGGCGCGTGAACCGGAGGCCTCCGAGGCGATCTATTTCCTCGCCAATCTGGCGCGTGAAAATCGTTCCGGCCAGCGCGAGTTTCGTCTGCCGCGCAGCCTCGCAGCGATGGCGGCTGGCAACGGCACGCCGCATTGGTATCGGGCCTCGGTGCGCCCGCTCGCGACCTCGCGTGGAACGCTGCAAGCCTGGCAGATTCTCGATATCACCGCCGACCGCCAGTCGCAGGAAAGTTCCTTCCAGGATCTCCAGCACGCGATCGACTATCTCGACAGGGCGCCCGCGGGTTTCGTGGCGACGGACGCGGATCTGAAGATCGCCTATCTCAACGCCACGCTGGCCGGATGGCTGGGCGTCGATCTGGTAGAGTTCAAGCCCGGCGAGCTTTCCCTTCTCGATTTCGTGCCGGAAGCGTCAGGCGCGTTGCTGGCGCCCAATGCCAGCGACGATGACGCGGACGGAACCAGCATCGTCGATCTCGATCTCATCACCCGCGACGGGCAAAGCCTTCCGGTGCGGCTCCTGCGCAAGCCGGTGGCAGACGACGCCGCGGCGCCGGGGATCGTGCGAACGCTCGTTCTCAGCCGCAGCGCGAAGAGCGAAGCGGCGGATACGGCGGAACTGGCCGAGGCGCGTTTCACCCGCTTCTTCAATTCGTCCCCCATGGCGATCGCGGCGCTGGACGAGGACGGGCGCGCGATCCGTTCCAACGCGGCCTTCCGGCAGGTCTTCGGTCTGGATGCATCCGGCGGCACCGCCGAGATCGTCGGTAGCATCCGCGAAAGCGATCGCGATGGTCTGCGACAGGCGCTCGCTGCCGCGGTTCGCGGGCAAGCTGGAATCGCGCCTGTCGATGCCGAAATTCTGGGCGAGAGGCCGCGCTCTGTCCGGCTTTATATCAGCGCGATTCCGAAGGCCGGACCGGACACTCACGAAGCGGCGATTCTCTACGGTGTCGAGATCACCGAGCAAAGGGCGCTGGAGGAGCAATTCGCCAAAAGCCAGAAGATGCAGGCGATCGGCAATCTGGCCGGCGGTATCGCCCACGACTTCAACAACGTGCTGACGATCATCACCGCGTCTGTGGACTTTCTCCTGCTCAACCATCGCACCGGAGATCCCTCGTTCCAGGACCTTTTGCTGATCAAGCAGAGCGCCAACCGCGCTGCCTCGCTGGTGCGCCAGTTGCTGGCCTATTCGCGCCGGCAGACGATGCGGCCGAAGATGCTCAACCTCACCGACGTCGTCGCCGACATGCACCTGCTCCTGAAGCGTGTCAGCGGCGATCACGCCAAGCTGGAGCGTCATCACGCCCGTGACCTGTGGCCGGTGATGGCCGATATCGGCCAATTCGAGCAGGTGATCACCAATCTGGTTCAAAATGCCCGCGACGCGATGCCCGACGGCGGAACGATCACTATCTCCACTCGCAATGTCGAGGCCGCCGAAGCCCGCGGCTTTGCATATGCGGAACTGACCGAAGGCGAGTATGTCCTGGTCGAGGTCGCGGACACCGGAACCGGGATTCCATCGGACCTCGCCGAACGCATTTTCGAGCCGTTCTTCACCACCAAGGAGATCGGCAAGGGCACTGGCCTTGGCCTGTCGATGGTCTATGGCATCGTCAAACAGTCGAGCGGCTTCATCTTCGTCGACTCCAAGGCCGGCGAGGGCACGGTCTTTCGAATCTTCCTGCCACGGCACATCCCAGATCAGGTCGCGGCGGCGAAAATCGCGGCGAGTGCGATCGCCTCCTCAAACGCCAAGCTCGACCTTTCGGGAACGGCGTCGATCCTGCTCGTCGAGGACGAGGATCACGTGCGGGCCGGCAATGTCCGCGCTCTCAAGATGCGCGGCTACGACGTCCACGAAGCCGCCTCCGGCATCGAGGCGCTGGAAGTGATGGAAGAACTGGACGGTCAGATCGAGCTCGTGGTCTCCGACGTGGTCATGCCGGAAATGGACGGGCCATCGCTGCTCCGCGAGATGCGCAAGAAGCGACCGGATCTGAAATTTATCTTCGTGTCGGGCTACGCCGAGGACGCGTTCGCCAAGAACTTGCCGGAGGGCGAAAAGTTCGGCTTCCTCGCCAAGCCGTTCTCGCTGCGCGAACTGGCCGTCGCCGTCAAAACCATGATTGACGAATAGGCTCGAACCGCTGCCGCTTCCCAGCTCACGCGGTCTTGGCCATGGCGACGGCGATGCGTCCGGCCAGCCGCGCGTTGGCCTCGACCAGCGCGATGTTGGCGGCGAGCGAGCGCCCCTCGCTCAAATGATACATGCGATCGAGCAGGAACGGCGTGACGGCCTTGCCGCTGATCCCTTGGACTTTCGCGTCGCTGAGGGCCTGTTCGATCCAGCCCTCGACCATTCCGCGCGGCAACGCCTGATCCTTCGGCACCGGATTGGCGACCAGCATACCCCCGCCGATCGAAAGAGAGCTCCGCGCTCTCTGAAAGGCGGCGATCTCGTCCGCCGTATCGAGCCGAAGGGGGGCGGGCAGGCCGGATTCGCGCGACCAGAAGGCAGGTAACTCATCGGTGCCGTAGCTGATGACCGGAACGCCTTTTGTCTCCAAGACTTCCAGGGTTTTATTGAGATCGAGAATCGCCTTCGCCCCGGCGCAAACCACGATAACCGGCGTTCTCGCAAGCTCCTCCAGATCGGCGGAAATGTCGAAGCTCGTATCGGCGCCGCGATGAACGCCGCCGATACCGCCGGTGGCGAAGACGCCGATCCCGGCGAGATCGGCGGCGATCATCGTCGCAGCGACCGTGGTCGCGCCGGTTCGCCCCGTGGCGACGGCATAGGCAAGGTCGGCCCGCGACAGCTTCATCGCATCCCGGGTCGTCGCGAGTGCGTCCAGTTCCTGGTCGTCGAGTCCGACAACCAAGTGCCCATCCAGAACCGCGATGGTCGCTGGGACGGCGCCTTGCTTGCGTATGATCGCCTCGACATTGCGGGCCATGTCGCGGTTCTGTGGATAGGGCATGCCGTGGGTGATGATGGTCGATTCCAGCGCCACCACTGGCCGTCGGCTGCGAATCGCATCAGTGACCTCGGCAGAGGACCTGAACGGGAGCGTCACGGACATCACAGCGACCTTTCCGGTAAATGAGGATCTGGCAGAGCCGCGGCGCCCTCCTGGATCAGTCGAGGGAAATCGCGTGGCGGAAACGGATCGACAGAAATCCGGATCGATGACGCTACCAGGCCCGCGCGGACGCAATCGATCCATTCACGCCCCTCGCAAAGGCCGACGAGCGCGGCTGCGGCCAGCGTGTCCCCGGCGCCGGTGACGTCCCTTGGAATCACGACGGGGGGCTCCTGGAAGGCGATCGTCTCGCCGTCAATCACCACGACTTGCCTCGGTCCATCGGTAATGACGGCGCGCCGTGCACCGAGTTCGATCAGGAGTTCGGCGAGGAGCCTGGGGCTCGTGCCAGAACTGGCCTCGACCAGGCTTGCCGCCTCGGCATGCGAAAGAAACAGCGCCGAAAGCGAGCGAATTGCCCCGTGCAGGCGGCGAACTTTGGCGGGCGAGACACCTATCGCCGCGATGGGACGCCCGCCGGCGGCCTTCGCCAGCGCGTCGATCGATCCGCTCGGCAGGTTCGCGTCGACCAGCAATGCGTCGACCTCATCTATCGCTGCCCTGACATGCCGCCGCGTGAACACGCGCGGAACCAGGAGATCGTAAAGGCCCATGTCCGCGACGCCGGCAACAAGCTCGCTCCGGTCGTCCAATATGGCCGTATAGGTTGGTGTCGCCCGGTCGATCCAGGTGATGGAGACATCGGTGAACTTGCGAGCGGCGATTGCCTGGGCAATTCGGTAGCCGTCGGAATCGCCGCCCCTGGCGCTTTGCAGCACCACCGCGCAACCGAGCGCGTCCAGCGTCAAGGCGGCGTTGAACGCGGCACCGCCCGGCATGTCGAAGAAGCGGCCGGGGTTCGACGCGGCGGGACGATACGGCGCATCGGCCTTGGCGCGCCGGTCGATATGGGCCGCACCGACAACGAAGACGGAGAGGGAATGAGATGAAATTCCGGACTTCTTCATAAAACTTTAACAGACAGTGAGAGCGGACTGCGATTCGGCTTGCGACGATAAACCGGAACAAACCAGGAATATGGGCTTGCCCAATGAGAACAAATAGCGTACACGTTTGGTTCAGGCCGCATCATTGCACCCCCGTCCAACGCGTGGAATAAGGTCCCGTCTCCATGGCACAGAACACACTCCGTCTCGTCGAGGAAAATTCGTTGGACAAGAACAAGGCTCTCGATGCCGCGCTTTCGCAGATCGAGCGGGCGTTCGGCAAGGGCTCGATCATGCGGCTCGGCGCGAACGAGAAGATCGTCGAGATCGAAACCGTGTCGACGGGCTCGCTCGGACTCGACATCGCGCTCGGTGTCGGCGGGCTGCCGAAAGGCCGGGTCATCGAGATCTACGGGCCGGAAAGTTCGGGCAAGACGACGCTCGCCCTGCATACGATCGCCGAGGCCCAGAAGAAGGGCGGGATCTGCGCCTTCGTCGACGCCGAACACGCGCTGGACCCGGTCTATGCCAGGAAGCTCGGCGTGGATTTGGAGAATCTGCTGATCTCGCAGCCCGATACCGGCGAGCAGGCCTTGGAGATAACCGACACCCTGGTTCGCTCGGGCGCGATCGACGTGCTGGTCATCGATTCGGTCGCGGCGTTGACGCCGCGGGCGGAAATCGAGGGCGAGATGGGCGATTCCCTGCCGGGCATGCAGGCGCGACTGATGAGCCAAGCGCTGCGTAAGCTGACCGGTTCGATCTCCCGCTCTAAATGCATGGTCGTTTTCATCAACCAGATCCGCATGAAGATCGGCGTAATGTTCGGTTCGCCGGAGACGACCACGGGCGGCAACGCCTTGAAGTTCTATGCCTCGGTTCGTCTGGACATTCGCCGTATCGGCGCGATCAAGGACCGCGACGAGGTCGTCGGCAACCAGACCAAGGTCAAGGTCGTCAAGAACAAGCTGGCGCCGCCGTTCAAGCAGGTTGAATTCGACATCATGTATGGCGAGGGCGTGTCGAAGACCGGAGAACTCATCGATCTCGGCGTCAAATCCGGGATTGTCGAAAAATCCGGCGCCTGGTTCTCCTACAACAGTCAGAGACTGGGGCAAGGGCGCGAGAATTCGAAGAATTTCCTGCGCGACAATCCCAGTGTCGCCAATGAGATCGAGGCCCTGATCCGCCAGAACGCCGGCCTGATTGCCGAGCAACTGCTCGTCGATCCCGGCGGCGAGGACAGTGCCGACGAGGGCTGAACCGCCGGGCTCCGGTCGCGGCCGTCGCTGAGATGCGCGCCGGCGAACCGGAGCTTGATGGACACTGCTTCCGGGCCTCTGTACAAAGCGCCTTCGATAGGGATCGGAGGCGCTTCTTTGCGTGGTCCGGCCGTGTTTTTCCGTCAGTTTTCCGAAGGTCGCATTCATGAGTGGCGTCAACGAAATCCGGTCCGCGTTTCTCGATTATTTCGCGAAGAACGACCACGAGCCGGTCGCGTCCTCGCCGCTGGTGCCGCGCAACGACCCGACGCTGATGTTCACCAACGCCGGGATGGTGCAATTCAAGAACGTCTTCACCGGCGTGGAGAAGCGTCCTTACTCCCGGGCCGTCACCTCGCAGAAATGCGTGCGCGCCGGCGGCAAGCACAACGACCTCGACAATGTCGGCTATACCGCCCGCCATCACACCTTCTTCGAGATGCTGGGGAACTTCTCTTTCGGCGATTATTTCAAGGCTCGGGCGATCGAGCTCGCCTGGAACCTGATCACCAAGGAGTTCGATCTGCCGGCGGACCGGATGCTGGTGACCGTTTTTTCCGAAGATGAAGAGGCGGCCACCCTCTGGCGCAAGATTGCGGGGCTGCCCGACGACCGCATCATCCGCATCGCTACTTCGGACAATTTCTGGTCGATGGGCGAGACTGGCCCGTGCGGCCCGTGTTCGGAGATCTTTTTCGACCACGGCGAGGGCATTCCCGGCGGGCCTCCGGGCAGCCCGGACGAAGACGGAGACCGGTTCATCGAGATCTGGAATCTGGTCTTCATGCAGTTCGAGCAGCTCTCGGCCGACGAGCGCATGGAACTGCCGCGTCCGTCGATCGACACGGGCATGGGGCTGGAGCGGATCGCAGCCGTCCTCCAAGGCGTCCACGACAATTACGATATAGATCTGTTCAAGGCGTTGATCGAGGCGGTCGAGGCGGCGGTCGGTTCGCGGGCCGAGGGCGACAAGATTGCCAGCCACCGGGTCATCGCCGACCATTTGCGGGCGACCGCGTTTCTCATCGCGGACGGGGTGCTGCCGTCCAACGAGGGACGCGGCTACGTGTTGCGGCGGATCATGCGACGGGCGATGCGCCATGCCAAGTTGCTCGGTGCCCGTGAACCGGTGCTGTTCAAGGTGCTGCCGACGCTGGTCGCCGAGATGGGCCGTGCCTTTCCCGAACTCGTGCGGGCCGAGGCATTGATTTCGGAAACACTGAAGCTTGAGGAGAAGCGATTCCTGCAGACCCTTGATCGCGGTTTGACGCTGCTGACGGATGCGACCGAAGGCATGGGCGCCGGCCAGAAGCTCTCCGGCGAGACGGCGTTCAAGCTTTACGACACCTACGGTTTTCCGCTCGATCTGACGCAGGACGCACTGCGCCAGCGCGGCATCGAGGTCGATCTCGATGCGTTCAATACGGCGATGGCGCGCCAGAAGGCCGAGGCAAGGGCCAGTTGGTCCGGCTCCGGCGATGCGGCGTCTGAAAATATCTGGTACCCGATCCGCGAGCGCGCCGGTGCGACGGAGTTCCTCGGCTACGATACCGAGCGGGCGGAGGGCGTGGTTATGGCGCTGGTCAAGGACGGGCAGGAGTTGGACCGTGCCGAGACGGGCGAGGAGATCTTCGTCGTTCTCAACCAGACGCCATTTTACGGCGAGTCGGGCGGCCAACTCGGCGATGCCGGCATGATGCGCGGCGACAAGGTCGAGATCGAAATCAGTGATACGCAGAAGGTGGCGGATGGTTTGTTCATCCATCGCGGCACGGTCAAGACGGGCGCGGTTCGCGGCGGCATGCCGCTCGACCTTCAGGTCGATCATTCGCGGCGGTCGCGTATCCGGCTCAATCATTCGGCCACCCATCTTCTTCATGAGGCACTGCGTCAGGTGCTGGGAACCCATGTGGGCCAGAAGGGCTCGATGGTCGCGCCGGGGCGGCTGCGCTTCGACTTCTCCCATCCCAAGCCGTTGGACGCAGCGGAGATCGCCGAAGTCGAGCGGCTGGCCAATCGGATCGTGCTGCAGAACGCTTCGGTGGAAACCCGGCTGATGGCTGTGGACGACGCGATGGCGGCGGGAGCGATGGCGCTGTTTGGTGAGAAATACGGCGACGAGGTCCGGGTGGTCTCGATGGGGACGGCCGAGGAGGGCGAAAAGGCTGGCCGGCCGTTCTCGATCGAGCTCTGCGGCGGCACGCATGTTGCCGCGACCGGCGACATCGGGTTGGTCCATATCGTCGGCGAGAGCGCTGTCGGTGCCGGCGTGCGGCGCATCGAGGGGCTCACGGGCGAGGCGGCGCGGGCCTACTTCGTCGAACAGGACGAGCGCGTGCGACGCATGGCGTCGGCGCTGAAGGTCGCGCCCGCCGAGGCGGCGGAGCGGTTGGAGGCGGTCGTCGAGGAGCGGCGTCGGTTGGAGCGCGAACTCGCTGAGGCGAGGAAGCGGCTCGCGCTCGTGGGTGATGGTGCCGGACAGGGTTCGTCCGCCGCGCCGAAGGATGTCGGTGGCGTCAGCTTCATGGGACGGGTACTCGAGGGCGTCGCCGGCAAGGATCTCAAGAGCCTCGTCGATGAGGCCAAGGCCGGGCTCGGCTCCGGTGTCGTCGTGTTCGTCAGCGTCGCCGACGGCAAGGCCAGCGTCGTCGTCGGCGTCACGCCGGATCTGACCGAGCGGTTCGACGCGGTGTCGCTGGTGCGGCAGGCCAGCGCGGCGATCGGCGGCAAGGGCGGCGGCGGTCGTCCGGACATGGCGCAGGCCGGCGGGCCCGACGGGGATAAAGCGAGCGACGCGGTGTCCGCTGTCGAGGCGGCGCTGGCGGCCTGACCGCCGTGGTCGGTTGGACGGGTTGCTTTTGAAGGCTCGCAGCAGGCGACCTTCTGCGCGGTGCCTGATTCACGGGTATCGGGTTGCGTCGGCATTGGCCCAGCGCTGGCGCTAACGAGCGGACAGCATGAAAAAGGGGAGCGGCCCGGCCGCTCCCCTTTTTCTATTTGCGCGTGACGCTGGCGCTCAGGCCATCGCCTTCTGCAGGTTTTCGTCGATCTTGTCGAGGAAACCGGTGGTCGACAGCCAGGGCTGGTCAGGGCCTATCAGCAGCGCCAGATCCTTGGTCATAAAGCCGCTTTCGACGGTGGAGATGCAGACCTTTTCCAGCGTGTCGGCGAAGCGCTTCAGCTCGGCGTTGTCGTCGAGCTTGGCCCGGTGCGCGAGGCCGCGCGTCCAGGCGAAGATCGAGGCGATCGAGTTCGTCGAGGTCTCCTGGCCCTTTTGATGCTGGCGATAGTGCCGCGTCACTGTGCCGTGCGCGGCTTCCGCCTCGACGGTCTTGCCATCGGGGGTCATCAGCACGGAGGTCATCAGGCCGAGCGAGCCGAAGCCCTGCGCGACCGTGTCGGACTGGACGTCGCCGTCGTAGTTCTTGCAGGCCCAGACGTAGCCGCCGGACCACTTCATCGACGATGCCACCATGTCGTCGATCAGGCGATGCTCATAGACGATGCCCTTGGCGTCGAACTCGGTCTTGAACTCTGCGTCGAAGATCTCCTGGAAGATATCCTTGAAGCGGCCGTCATACTGCTTGAGGATCGTGTCCTTGGTGGAGAGGTAGACGGGGTAGCCGCGCTGCAGGCCGTAATTCAACGATGCGCGGGCGAAATCCCGGATCGAATCGTCGAGATTGTACATCGCCATGGCGACGCCGGCTGCCGGAGCGTCGAACACCTCGTGCTCGATCGTCTCGCCGTCCTCGCCGACGAATTTGATCGTCAGCTTGCCCTTGCCCGGAAACCTGAAGTCCGTCGCGCGGTACTGGTCGCCATAGGCATGGCGGCCGATGATGATCGGCTTGGTCCAGCCGGGTACGAGGCGCGGCACGTTCTTGGCGATGATCGGTTCACGGAAGATGACGCCGCCGAGGATGTTGCGGATGGTGCCGTTTGGCGAGCGCCACATCTTCTTCAGGTTGAATTCGCTCACCCGGCCCTGATCGGGCGTGATCGTGGCGCATTTCACGCCGACGCCGTACTGCTTGATCGCATTGGCTGCGTCGATCGTCACCTGGTCGTCCGTCGCGTCGCGATGTTCGACACCGAGATCGTAATATTTCAGGTCGATGTCGAGATAGGGGTGGATCAGCTTTTCCTTGATGAAATGCCAGATGATCCGGGTCATCTCGTCGCCGTCGAGTTCCACGACCGGATTGTCGACCTTGATCTTTGCCATCGGCGCCTTCCTTGAAAACAAATCGGCGGCCTGAGGGGCCGCGCAGGTGACGAAAGGAAGCGGGGCCGCTTCCCGAAGCTCAGCGCGCCCTATAGCACCGGCACCCGTCGGCGCAAAGCAGTGTGGCCGTTTCGCGGGAGCAACCGGGCTGGCGGATGCTGAAATACCAGGAGTCAAAAATGCCGAAGTCGGTTTTCGTGGAGGCGCCCTGTGGGCTGGTGCGCGGCTTGGAGGAGAACGGCATCGCCGGATTTCGCGGTATTCCCTATGGCGAGCCGCCGGTCGGCCGGGCCCGCTTTGCCGCCCCCAAACCCGCCCGGCGATTCGCGGCGATTTTTCACGCTGACAGTTATGGGCCGGCGGCGCCGCAGCGCCGATCGCTGCCGGAGCCGTTCGCCAGGCTCTCCCCAGTGACGCGTTCCTTCAGTGAGAGTTGCCTCAATCTGCATGTCTGGACCCCGGACATAACCGGGCGAAGACCTGTTTTGGTCTTCATCCATGGTGGTGGTTTCATCATCGGCGCGGGCGCGCAATATCCCGGCGACGATCTCGCTCGTCGCGGCGACGCCGTTGTGGTGACGTTGAACTACCGCCTGGGCTTCTTTGGCTTCAATGCCTTCGCCGAGATCTTTCCGGGCGACGATCGCTTCGTCGCCAACGCCGGCCTTCTGGATCAGCGTCTGGCACTGGAATGGGTGCGAGACAACATCGCGGCCTTCGGCGGCGATCCCGACCGCGTCACCATCGCCGGCGAGTCGGCCGGCGCGGCGTCCGTCGCGTTTCACCTCGTCGCGCCGCGGTCGCAGCCGCTCTACGCCCAGGCTATCCTGCAGTCCGGAACGCTGAACCTCTTCTACACGCGCGAACGGGCAATGGAGGTGAGCCGGGACGTTCTGCGGATACTGTCGCCAAACGGTGAGCGGGAGCGGCTCTTCCGGATGGATCACGACGCCTTCGCCGTGGCCACGCGATCTCTGGCGGACAAGCACACCGGGATTTTGTCCCGCCCGTATCTCGATGGTGCCGAGCTTCCCGACGCGAGCCTGTCGGCGCTCTATGGCGCGATGAAGCCGGTGCCGCTGCTGATCGGGACGAACCGCGACGAATTCTCGCTTTTCAGCGAATTGTCGATGTTCCGCATCGACAGCCGCAAGGGCGCGCTGGCGAAGTGGGTCGAAAGCGCGGCGGGGGCCGAGACTGCGGGGTGCATCTCCCGGCTTTATTCGGACGACCGGGACGGGCGGATCGGCTTCGGAACCGATCTCCTGTTTCGGATGGCGGCGATCCATCAGGCCGATGTTCATTCGAGCCGCGCGCCGACCTTCATGTATCGTCTCGACTGGGAGGCTAAAGGGCTGCTGTCGCGCCTGGGCGCCACCCATTCGGTCGATCTGCCACTCCTCTTCGAGGACTTCCTCAAGCCGTTTCGCGCCGTTTACCTCGGCATTCTGCCGGACCCTCGGCGCCAAGCGCTGGCCGAGCGGATGCGGAGCCACTGGATGTGCTTCGTCAACCAAGGCCGACCGGGAGAAGACTGGCCCGCCTATGAAGCCGACACCCGCGAGACGAAAATCTTCGCGCTCCCCGATCGTGTGCTGTCCGATCCCGAACGTGACCGCCGCGTCGCGTGGCAGGGGGTCGACGGCTATACGTTTTAAGCGATCGCAGGCCGGCAAAATCGCGCCACGACTTGGCGGGGCGGAAGGAGCGCGCTATCAGCCGTGCGGCAAGAAGGATCGCGAATTTGATGCCCGCCCGCACCCCTCCCACGCCGGAACCAGGACCGGTGATCGTCCTCGTCGAGCCGCAGCTCGGCGAAAACATCGGCATGGTCGCGCGGGCCATGGCGAATTTTGGTCTCGTCGATCTGCGCCTGGTCAAGCCGCGCGACGGCTGGCCGAGCGACAAGGCAAGGGCCGCGGCGTCCCGTGCCGACCACGTTATCGACGCCGTCCGTCTGTTCGATTCGGTCGAGGCGGCGGTGGCCGATCTGACGTTCATCCTCGCCACGACGGCGCGGGCGCGCGACAGCTTCAAGCCGGTGCGGGGGCCGGAGACGGCGGCGGGCGAATTGCGGGCGCGAATCGGTGCCGGCCAGCCCGCCGGTATCCTGTTTGGCCGGGAGCGTTTCGGACTGTCGAACGAAGAGGTCGGGCTCGCCGACGAGATCGTGACATTTCCGGTCGATCCGGCGTTTGCCTCGCTCAATATCGCCCAAGCCGTGCTGTTGATGAGCTATGCATGGCGCATGGCGGGCACGGACGATCCGGCCAAGCCGCGCTTCGCCGCGCCCGAGGCCCCGGCGGCGAAGAAAGCCGATCTTCACGGGCTGTTCGGACACCTGGAATCCTCGCTGGCCAAGACGGGATATTTCCATCCGCCCGAAAAGCGCGAGGTGTTCGTCCAGAACCTTCGCACCATGCTGACCAAGGCCGGCTTTTCCGAACCCGAAGTGCGGACCCTGCGCGGTGTCGTCAAGGCGTTCGATTTCGCCATCGCACGGGGAGAGGGCGCGAAATGAGCGATCCCATTCTGGTCTTCGATTCCGGCATCGGCGGCCTGACGGTTCTGCGAGAGCTGAGAACCGTCATGCCGGATCGCCGTTTCGTCTATGTCGTCGACGACGCGGGCTTTCCCTATGGCGATTGGGAGGAGGCGCCACTGGTTCAGCGCGTCTCGGGCCTTTTCACGGAGTTGATCGCGACCCACCGGCCCACCGCCGCCGTCATCGCCTGCAATACGGCTTCGACGCTGCTGCTGCCGGAGTTGCGGGAACGCTTCTCCATTCCTTTCGTCGGCACCGTGCCCGCTATCAAGCCGGCGGCCGAGCGCACCCGTTCGGGCCTCGTCAGCGTGCTTGCGACCCCAGGCACCGTGCGGCGCGACTATACACGCGGCCTGATCGACAATTTCGCGCGCCAATGCGAGGTGACGCTGGTCGGCTCCCAGAAGCTGGCCGGTATGGCGGAAAGCCATATCCGGGGGCAGGCGGTCGACGGAAAAGCCCTATGGGGCGAGATCGCCGAGTGCTTTGTCGAGCGGGACGGACGGCGCACCGACATTGTCGTCCTTGCTTGCACGCACTACCCGTTTCTCGCCAACATATTCCGCAAGCTGGCGCCGTGGCCGGTCGACTGGCTCGACCCCGCCGAGGCGATCGCGCGGCAGGCATTCAAGGTGTCAGGCGCGGCCGTTGCGGCTGAGCTGCCGGAGGGCTTCGACCATGCGGTCTTCACCTCCGGCGCGCCAGACCACGCGACCCGGCGACTGATTCACGGATTCGGGCTGGCGCTGTGAGCCGTTCCGCGGGCTGAAATCAACCGCGCTGAAAGGTAAGATCCGAGACCGTCACTGCCTTGCCGTCGATCTTTTCCACAACCTGCATCCGGAAGGATTTTCCGCCAGGGTTCTTGATCAGCATCCGCGCCGTGTTGTCATCATAAATGACGCGGCCCCAGGTCACCCTGAGATCGAGCGTATCGCCCTTCAGCTTGCCGACAAGGCGGGCCGGGCCGCTGGATGAGCCCGTATAGCTTCCCGAATAGGTGCCGGTCGCTGGATCGAGTTTGAGGTCGGCGCCGATCGTCCGACTCATGATCAGCATGGCCCGGCAGGTTCCGGCCAACGAGAACGAGGTCTTGCTGCCGCGGCTGCCCGCGACCTTGCAACTCACATTGTTCGGTCGCGGGAGTTGCTCCACCTTCACCGAACCGCCGCCGGTCCAGCCACCATCGTAGCGGGCGAAATAGTCGGCTGGCTGGGCAATGGCCACAAGAGAGGAAACGGCCAGGAACGCAGCGGTCGACGGGAACATCAGGGGCTTCATGGCGGATCCGTTTCTTTGGCTGGTTAGCGGCCCAGCTTTGGCGAGCCGTTGCGGCCGATTGATGACGAATTGCGCCGCAAAATCGTGCCGAGGGGAACGACCTCGCGCGGTTGGCGTTGGTCCGTCAACACACTCACGAAGGCTTGACCGCACATGGATATCATTCGCATCATCGTCGCCATCCTCCTGCCGCCGCTCGGCGTCTTTCTGCAGGTTGGCCTGGGCAAGCATTTCTGGATCAACGTTCTCCTGACGCTGTTTGGCTACATCCCCGGTATCATCCACGCCATTTGGGTCATCGCGAAGTACTGAGGCCGGTATCCGGATGGGTCGTTGACACCCATGCGGCCGGCCGTTAGGAAGCACTCATCCGGTTGGGATCCGTTCCAGCCGGTTTTTGACGTGTCCCGTGGACGGCATCGCCTCGTGCCCATGCCGTCCTGTCAGTCCGCGAAAACGGCGGGCAGAGGAGGGCGCGTTTCCTTGAAAGCCCGCGGACGGTCCGCCGAGCTTCGTTGCTATTGAAGGAAATGCGATGAGCAAGCGCGCATCAGCGAAATACAAAATCGATCGCCGCATGGGCGAAAACATCTGGGGACGTCCCAAGTCCCCGGTCAATCGCCGTCAGTACGGGCCGGGCCAGCATGGCCAGCGTCGCAAGGGCAAGGTGTCCGATTTCGGCGTGCAGCTGCGCGCCAAGCAGAAGCTCAAGGGCTATTACGGCGACGTTTCAGAAAAGCAGTTCCGCAAGATCTACGAAGAGGCCGCACGCCGTCGTGGCGACACCTCCGAGAACCTGATCGGCCTCCTGGAGAGCCGGCTCGACGCCGTCGTCTATCGCTCGAAATTCGTCGCGACGGTCTTTGCGGCACGCCAGTTCGTCAACCATGGTCATGTCAACGTCAACGGCCGGCGCACGAACATCCAGTCCTACGTCTGCAAACCGGGCGACGTGATCGAGGTGCGGCCGAAATCAAAGCAGTTGGCCATCGTGCTCGAGTCGATCCAGCTCGCCGAGCGCGACGTGCCGGAATATATCGAGGTCGATCATCAGAAAATGGTCGCGACCTACCAGCGTGTGCCGGGCCTCCACGATGTGCCGTATCCGGTGCAGATGGAGCCGAACCTGGTCGTCGAGTTCTACTCGCGCTGATAGCCGTTCGACCCGTTACGAATGCGAAGGCCGTCCCTCGGGGCGGCCTTTTTCTTTGGATTCGTGGCAAGTCCCTGTGCGTCAACATATCGGCGTTACGATGGCTGTATGATAGGGGTCGACGCTCGCGGAGTGTCCTCGGCTGATTCAGAAGACCGGAGGGACGGCGGAATTCATGGGCGGGGACGTGGACGGCGGGCCTCGAACGGTGGTGACCGACGCCGCCAAGGAGCGGATCAAGCTCCGGTCGAACTGGTTGTACGGCCTATCGATCGTGACGTTCGCCATCGGGACGCCGGCTTCTTCCACCTGGGCCGTATTCGATTCAGGTCTAGGGTCAAGGCTAATAAACTGAACGAATAACTCGGATGACGACTTCGACCCCAGGACGGACCTCAACCGGTCGGTTGCTTGCCGGTGTTAGCCGCCCATTGAGCGTCAAAGGCACGCTTGTAGGCGGGCCGCGCTTCGCCGCGGGCCAAATAGGCGGAGAGGTTCGGATAGTCGTCCAGCATACCCGACGCTTTCAACCGGAGCAGCACCGACACCATCATGAGGTCGCCCGCGCTGAACGCGCCATCGAGCCAGTCGGCATCTCCAAGGCGACGGGAAAGCTGGCCCAGCCGGTTCCGGACGCGATCCTCGACGAGAGGCATGCGTTGCGCGGACCAAGACTTGTCGTCCTCAAGGAGCTTGGCGGTTTCGAGTTCAAGGATCGGCGGCTCCACCGTGCTGAGCGCGGCGAACATCCATGTGATCGCGCGCGCCCGGGCATTCGCATCGTCTGGCAACAGGCCCGCATGGCGCTCCGCGATATGGAACACGATCGCCCCCGTCTCGAACAAGCCGAGACCGCCTTCTTCGTAGGTCGGAATCTGCGCGAAAGGATGAAGCGCCAGATGTGCGGGTTCCTTCATCGCCCTGAACGAAACAAGACGAACCTCGTAGGGTTGGGCCACTTCTTCTAGCGCCCAGCGAACGCGTGTATCACGCGCCAGTCCCTTGCCGCCATCGGGTGACCGTTCAAAGGCGGTAATGGTGATGGTCATCGTGAGGCTCCTCCTTTGCATCGCGGCAACCGTTATCTTTTGGCTCGGTCAATGAGTCCTGTCCCTAGGCTTTTGGTCGACCGTTGGCCTGTTCATCCTGGCGCTGGTTCGTCTTTTCATCGCTTGAATCCTACATCTGAGGGCATTCCGCAATCTGAAGGAACTGGACGAATGACCCTTTGTCAGATCGTCCTTCTGTCGATAGTGCCGCTCGGCGCTCTGGCCTTGCTCGGCGCTTCCTGCTGGCATGACCGGCGTCATCCGCCGAAACCTCCTCCCGTCGAGCGATGATGACGACGGAACTCGATTAGTCTATCGCGGGATGGCCGTCCCTCGGGGCGGCCTTTTGTTTTGCGACGTCGCCGTTTAGACGGAGGCGAAACGGGGGAAGGGACGATGATGCTGGAGGAAGATCGCCGCGACGCCGCTAATCCGACCGACGAAGTCGGCGAACCGGAAAGCGAGGCCGAGGGCGCCCATCCGCTGTTTCGCGACGTTCCGTCTTCGGTCGGTTTCAAGAAACTGCGCAAGCGCCTGTTGCGTGAAATGCGCGAAACGATCGCGCAGTGCGCCATGGCGCGGCCCGGCGCCCGCTGGCTCGTTGGTATCTCCGGCGGCAAGGATTCCTACGCGCTGCTGGCGCTGCTGCACGACCTCAAATGGCGCGGCCTGCTGCCGGTCGATCTTCTGGCCTGCAATCTCGATCAGGGCCAGCCGAACTTTCCCAAGCACGTCCTGCCGGATTTCCTGACCCGCTTCGGCATCGCGCACCGGATCGAATATCGCGACACCTATTCGGTCGTGACCGAAAAGGTGCCGGAGGGCGCCACCTATTGCGCGCTGTGTTCGCGGCTGCGGCGCGGCAATCTCTATCGCATAGCGCGCGAGGAAGGTTGCGAGGCACTGGTTCTCGGCCATCACCGGGACGACTGCCTCGAAACCTTCTTCATGAACCTGTTTCATGGCGGCCGGCTCTCGGCCATGCCCGGCAAGCTTCTCAACGATGATGGCGACCTTCTCGTCCTGCGCCCGCTCATCCGGTCGGCCGAGGAGGATATAGCGAAATTCTCCGCCGCCATGGCGTTTCCGATCATCCCCTGCGATCTCTGCGGCAGCCAGGACGGGCTACAGCGCAATGTCACAAAACAGATGCTCGCCGACCTGGAGCAGCGGTTTCCCGGCCGCAAGCAGGTGATGATGCGGGCGCTGTCGAACGTGCGGGCCGGGCACCTGCTCGATCCGTCGCTGTTCGATTTCGCCTCTCTTTCTCCTTCGTCCGAAAGCCGAGACTCTTGACCCACTCCGTCGACATCGAGCGCCTGGCCGAGATCCTGCGCGCTGCCGCCAAGGCCGAAATCATGCCACGCTTTCGCAACCTGTCGGATGCCGACATCCGTCAAAAGACATCGGCGACCGACCTCGTGACGGAAGCCGACGAGGCGGCGGAGCGCTTCATCGCGCGCGAATGCCGCGAGTTGGCCCCGGACGCGCTGTTCGTGGGGGAGGAATCTGTGGCTGCGGATCCGCACCTCCTCGACCAGCTTGATGGAGCCGAGCTCGCGATCGTCGTCGATCCGATCGACGGGACGGCCAATTTCGCCGCTGGTCTTCCGCTATTTGCGGTCATGGCTGCGGTGGTGGTGAAGGGCGAGACCGTCGGCGGCATCATCTATGACCCGTTGGGCGACGATTTCATGCTGGCGGAGAAGGGGGCCGGCGCCATCCGCAGGACCCCATCGGGAGAGACGCAACCGCTCAGCGTGGCAAAGCCTGTCGCGCTGGCCGACGCTGTGGGCTGCGTCAGCGCGACCCATTTTCCCGCCGACGAGAAGGCAGCCTTGCTGCCGCGTCTCGGAGCGGTGAAGATCGTCGGCAACTACCGCTGTGCCGGCCACGAATATCGCCTGCTCGCTTCGGGCGGCACGCATTTCTCGCTCTATTCGCAACTGATGCCGTGGGACCATCTGGCCGGATGTCTGCTGGTCGCCGAGGCGGGTGGGCATGTCGCCAAGGCCCACGGCTCATCCTATACGCCGAGGGACCGCGACGGCTCGCTGATCGCGGCGTGCGATTCCGGCCTCTGGCAGGATGTCCGTGACGGGCTGCTGCCCGTTTAGGCTCGCTGCCTCCCTCCCTGCTGTAAGCTTATTCGGCGGGGTTCTGACGAAGTGTTTCGCTTGCGCGAGGCGCGGGTGCGTTCTTCGGCTCGAACAGCCGAACCTCGGCCAGCAAGACCGAGACGAGAGCGGCGATTGACAAGATCGTGAAGCCGATCAGGATCGGGACCACGGTGCCATCGTAGACATAGCCGATTATCGCGCCGAACAGGCCGCCGCCGAACGTCTGCACGAAGCCGAGGACGGACGAAGCGGTGCCGGCGACCTCGCCGAGCGGATCCATCGCAAGGGCGTTGAAGTTCGTGCCGATGAAGCCGAAAAGGCAGAAATTCAAGGTCAGAACCGGAACGAAGAACCAGAACGGCGCGGCCCCACCCATGGCGAAGGCGACGATCAGATGGAGGACCGCAAGCAGCAGGAAGCCGACCAGCGCGCCGTGGGAGAGACGGCGCATGCCGAAGGTCTCGACCAGCCGCGAATTGAGGAAGGAAGCAGCGGCCATGAACACGGCCGTCGCGGCGAAGACGAGAGTGAAGGTCGGGCCAAGGCCGTAGACCTCCGTGTAAAGCTGTTCGGCCTGGTTGAGGAAACCGAACAACACGCCGAAGATCAACGCCGTCGCGACGGTGTAGCCGAAGGCGACCCGATTGGTCAGGACGATCCGAAACGCCTCGAGGATGCGCCTGCCGGTCAGTTCCCGTCGGTTCTCGGGGTGCAGCGTCTCGGGCAGGCGGATGGCCGTCCAGATCGCGACGAAGACGCCGAAGACACCGATCGCCAGGAAGATCTCGCGCCAGTCTCCGAACAGCATGATCAACTGGCCGATGTTCGGGGCGATCACCGGCACGGCCATGAACACCATCATCACTAGCGACATGACGCTGGCCATACGCCGGCCGTTGAAACAATCGCGGACGACGGACACGGCTATGACGCGGGTGGCGGCCGCTCCGATTCCCTGGATCACGCGCAGCGCCAGCACGACCTCGAAGCTCGGCGAGAAGATTGCCGCCACCGAGGCAAGAACGTAGACTCCAAGGCCGAAAAACAGGATGGGGCGTCGCCCAAACCGGTCGGAGAGCGTGCCGTAGACGATCTGGGCGCCACCGAAACCGAGGATATAGGCGGTGATAACCAACTGGCGCTGGTTCGCGTCGGCGACCCCGAGCGCCGAGCCCATCTCCTGCAATGCCGGGATAAAAATGTCGATCGCCGCCGCGTTCAATGCCATCAGGCAGGCAATCATCGTCACCAACTCCCAATAAGGGAGCCCGCGCGTTTCGTCGTGGTTGGACGCGTTGGACATGGTTGACCTCTCGAAAGGGGTAAGCGGAGACCTACTCCCGATCAAAGAAAATGCAAGTTGTACTTATAAAATTGCCGGTTCGTGAGGAGAACTATCCGTCAACAAAAAACCCGCGCGCCGAGGCACACGGGCTTCCATTCGAAATTAGGACTCAGCGGACCAAAGTCAGCCGTTGGCAGCGGCCGGTACAGTCGTTGCCACGCCGTTTTCGCCGAAAAAGGTCTGAAGCTCGCCGGCCTGGAACATCTCGCGGACGATGTCGCAGCCCCCGACGAACTCGCCCTTGACGTAGAGCTGGGGAATCGTCGGCCAATCGCCGTAATCCTTGATGCCCTGACGCAGATCGTCGGACGAAAGGACGTTCACGCCCTTATACTCGACGCCCAGATAGTCGAGCATCTGGACGATCTGACCGGAAAACCCGCATTGCGGGAAAGCGGGTGTGCCCTTCATGAAGACGACGACGTCGTTCGTCTTCACCTCGTTGGCGATCCATTCGTTAATGGCGGTCATGGCATTTCCTAACTTATGAATGTGGGGAGGAGAGCGGCTTTTCGATGCTGACCATCCGGCTGTCAAATAGGCGCAGATAGGCGAGCGTGCGGCTCGACAAATTGTCCGCAACTGTATCGTCGATCTCGCTCATCTCGCCAACATACTACTTCGGCGCGCTGGTTTGTAGGGCGAGGGCGTGGAGTTCCCCGCCCATGTTGCCCTGCAAGGCCTTATAGACCATTTGATGCTGCTGCACCCGGGATTTGCCGCGAAAGCTCTCCGAGACGATCTCCGCGGCGTAGTGGTCGCCGTCGCCGGCCAGGTCACGGATCGTCACCTCGGCATCGGGGATCTTGCTCTTGATCATCTTCTCGATGTCGCTGGCGTTCATGGGCATGACGGGTCTCCTTGGTCCGGCGTCCGGAATCGCGAACCTTGTGGGATGATAGGGATCGCACCGGGTGCAATCAATCGGGGGGGGGGCCGTCTCTCGCTCAGGCGGCGGCGGCCGGTTCGATGATCTCGCCCGACATGTAGGACGGGAACCAGGATTCGTGCGCGATCGTCAACGCCGCGACGGACAGATCGAGCCGGCCGTCGATGACAAGCCGGGAGCCGCCAGCCACGCCGAGCCGGCGCACAGGCACGCTGGCTTCCGCAGCCTCGGTCTCGATCGCTTCGGCGACGTTCGCTGCGATCGCCACGACATAGCGGGCTTGATCCTCGCCGAAGAGGAGCGCATGGCCCGCTCCGCTGCCGGCGTCGATCCGGGTGCCGCGATCGGAGGCCATGCACATTTCTGCGACTGCGACCGCGAGACCGCCATCCGACAGATCGTGGCAGGTCGCGACACGGCCGGAGCGGATAAGGCCGCGAACGAAGTCGCCGTTGCGCTTCTCCTCCGCAAGGTCCACCGGCGGTGGCGCTCCGGCTTCGCGCCCCTCGATCTCGCGCAAATAGATCGTCGCGCCGAGATGGGAGCCGTCCCGGCCGACGAGGAACAGGATGTCGCCCTCTTTCAATCCGCCGACGCGGGCGGTCCTGGTGCGGTCATCGATCAGGCCGACGCCGCCGATGGTCGGGGTCGGCAGGATCGCCTCGCCGTTGGTCTCGTTGTAGAGCGAGACATTGCCGGAGACGATCGGGAAAGCGAGGGCCTCGCAGGCCGCGCCGATCCCCTCGACCGCCTTGACGAACTGGCCCATCAGTTCCGGCTTTTCCGGATTGCCGAAATTGAGGTTGTCGGTCGCCGCCAGCGGTTCGGCGCCAACGGCGGTCAGGTTGCGCCAGCATTCAGCGACGGCCTGGGCGCCGCCCTGGAACGGGTCGGCCTCGCAATAGCGGGGCGTGACGTCGGAGGAAAAGGCGAGCGCCTTGGTCGGGTGGCCGTCGACACGCACGACGCCGGCGTCGCCGCCGGGGCGCTGCAGGGAGTTGCCCTGGATCAGCGTGTCGTATTGCTCGAACACCCAGCGGCGCGAGCACAGATCCGGCGAGCCGAGCAGCGACAACAGGGCGGCGCCGTAGTTCGCCGGCTCGGCGATGTCCTTTGCATGGAGCGCCTGTGCCGGCTTCGGCTCGATCCACGGGCGATCGTATTCCGGCGCCTCGTCGCCGAGTTCCTTGATCGGCAGGTTGCCCACCTCGCGACCCTCGAACAGGATGCGGAAGCGCAGATCGTCGGTGGTGCGGCCAACGATCGCGAAATCGAGCCCCCACTTGACGAAAATCGCCTCGGCCACCTCGCGTTTGTCGGGGTCGAGCACCATCAGCATGCGTTCCTGGCTCTCCGACAGCATCATCTCGTAAGGCGTCATCGCTGTCTCGCGCACCGGCACCTTGTCGAGGTCGAGCTCGATGCCGAGCCCGCCCTTGGCGCCCATCTCCACGGCCGAGCAGGTCAGGCCCGCCGCGCCCATGTCCTGAATGGCGATGACCGCGCCGGTCTGCATGAGTTCCAGACACGCCTCGAGTAGGCATTTCTCGGTGAAGGGATCGCCGACCTGCACGGTCGGCCGCTTTTCCTCGATGTTCTCGTCGAATTCGGCCGAGGCCATGGTCGCGCCGCCGACGCCGTCACGGCCGGTCTTGGCACCGAGATAGACGACCGGAAGGCTGACGCCCTTGGCTTCCGACAGGAAGATCGAATCGGTCCGGGCGAGGCCCGCCGCAAAGGCGTTGACCAGGCAATTGCCGTTGTAGCGGGAATGGAAATTGACCTCGCCGCCGACCGTCGGCACGCCGAAGGAATTGCCGTAACCGCCGACGCCGGCGACCACTCCGGCGACCAGATGACGGGTCTTGGGATGGTCCGGCGCGCCGAAACGGAGCGCGTTCATCGCCGCGATCGGCCGCGCACCCATGGTGAAGACGTCGCGCAGAATGCCGCCGACGCCGGTCGCCGCCCCTTGATAGGGCTCAATGAAGGAGGGGTGGTTGTGGCTCTCCATCTTGAAGACCACCGCCATGCCGTCGCCGATATCGACGACGCCGGCATTCTCGCCCGGCCCCTGAATGACGCGCGGCCCCTTTGTCGGCAGCGTCCGCAGCCAGCGCTTCGAGGACTTGTAGGAACAATGTTCGTTCCACATGGCCGAGAAGATGCCGAGTTCGGTCATCGTCGGCTCGCGGCCGATCAACGACAGGACGCGCTCATATTCATCCGGTTTCAATCCGTGGGCCGCGATCAGTTCCGGGGTGATGTCGGTCTCGGCGGTCATGGCGTGTCCTGGGCGTTGGTCTGCGCTTTGGGTAATCGGCCTGTTACCATCTGCGGCCGTGTCGAAAAAGCCCGAGCCGGTCGGATGGAGGCAGCGATCCGGGTCTGTTCATCTCAGCCGGCGCGGGCGGAGACATAGGTCATCGATGTCGCCCGGCAGACACGCGTATCGGCGGCCCGCCGCAGCACGACCGTATCGTCGTCCACTTGCGAGATCGGCTCGCCGTAAAGGCGCCGGGCAATTACCACCAGCGCCACGTCGTAACCGCCCTTGGCCGCGGGCGAGCGCACGCAAATCCCGTAGCCGCCGACTTCGCCTGTCGGCACGAAGCTCGTCGCGCGTTCGACGGCGCGGCGCCGATAGATCGCGGCGGCGGTGCCGTTCACATAGGCGATCTCGGCCGGGGTTAGCTTGCCGCCCGAAACGGGCGCGGCCGATGGGGCGGCTCGGTGTGCGATCTTGTCCGGTTCTGCATCAGCGGCGGTTGGGAACGCCGCCGCGATCGTCACGGTAGGTGACGCCAGGCCGGACGCGGTTCCGTTGGTCGCGGCGCAGGCGGAGAGGCTGCCGGCCACAAGAAGCAGGACGCCAAGGGCGCCGGATCGGCGAAGCGCGCTCATATCAGGCCGAACACGTCTTGGCGCCGGCGCGCCAACGGGCGAGGTCGGTGTCGATGCGGCTTGCGAGAGCCTCATTCATCAGCGGCCCGTAGACCGAGACATTCGCCGAGTCGGACTGGGCTTCCACGACCAACAAAGGTCGTGCTTCGAGCTGACCGCGCGGCACCAGCAGGAAGCGCGGCCGGCCGGAGAAGGAGGAGAGTTCCGGCGCGAGGCTGTAGCGGGCAAAGGCCGGATCGCCCGACTTGAACCAACAGCGATTGGCCGCCAGCGCCAGCCGCTCCATGCGGTCGAGGCCGGAATCGGCCGTCGCGCCTGGTTGGTCCTGGTTCGTGGGGCCTGCGGCACAGGCGCCGAGGGCGAGCGTGAATATCGACGCCGCGAAGACGGCCATTCGTCCGAAGAGCACTTCTCTCACGCGGCGGCGCTCGCGGTCATGCCGAGGGCGCCCTCGAAGATCGCGCGGCCGTCGGTGCCGCCGTGCTCCGGCTCGACGAGGTTTTCCGGGTGCGGCATCATGCCGAGGACGTTGCCGGCGTCGTTGACGATCCCCGCGATGTCGCGGATCGCGCCGTTGGGGTTGGTGCCTTCGGCATAGCGGAACACGATCCGGTTCTCGCCTTCGAGACGCGCCAGCGTGGCCGCGTCGGCGAAGTAATTTCCGTCATGATGGGCGACCGGGCAGCGGATCACCTGGCCCTGGCGATAATTGGCGGTGAAGCGCGTCGCGGCATTGACGACTTCCAGCTTCACGTCCCGGCAGACGAAGCGCAGCGAATTGTTGCGCATCAAGGCGCCGGGCAAGAGCCCTGCTTCGCACAGGATCTGGAACCCATTGCAGACGCCGAGGACCGGAACGCCTTTGGCCGCCGCGTCGGCGACGGCGCGCATCACCGGAGCGCGCGCGGCGATCGCGCCGCAGCGCAGATAATCGCCGAACGAGAACCCGCCCGGGACGACGATCAGGTCAACGTCGGGAAGCGCGGTCTCGGTCTGCCAGACCGTGAGCGGCGCCTTGCCGGTGATCGCGGTCAGCGCCGCGATCATGTCGCGGTCGCGATTGAGGCCGGGGAGGATGATGACGGCTGTGTTCATGGATTATGATCAAACGGTCGCTGGGGTTCGGCCATCTCGCACAACTCCACACGCCGCTCGATCCGTTCGAGACGGTCGTCGTGACGGCCGAGCACGCCATACATATTGTGAATGTCCGTCTGCATGGACAGAAAGTGACCGCGTATCGAAATCAATTCCTGCTTCACTTCCGCAAGCCCGTGGTCGAGCTTGTCGAACCGCTCGTGAAAGCGTTTCATCAGATCGTATACTAGCTCGTTCGTGACCTCTGCCATCACCCCGCTCCGGAGCCACCTTTACGCGATCTCGACAGTGTAATTCTCGATGACCGTGTTGGCGAGGAGCTTGTCGCACATCCGGGAAAGCTCAGACCGCGCCGTCGCCTCGTCCTTGGCGTCGACTTCGATATCGAAGACCTTGCCCTGCCGGACGGCGCCGACGCCGGCAAAGCCGAGATGGCCGAGAGCGCCCTCGATGGCCTTGCCCTGCGGGTCGAGGACACCGGTCTTGAGAGTGACGACGATGCGAGCCTTGATCACGATATGCGCCTGTCCCTGGAATAAACGAGCTTGAGTGCCGGTGCCGGCTGCTTGGAGGCTCTGCGCCGCCTTACTTGACCAACACCGGCCCGGAGGGGCGGGGCGGCTCGTTTTCATTCATGATCCCGAGCCGGCGGGCGACCTCCTGATAGGCCTCGACGAGACCGCCCATGTCTTGGCGGAAGCGATCCTTGTCGAGCTTGTCGTGGGTCTGGACATCCCACAGCCGGCAGGAATCGGGAGAGATCTCGTCGGCGACGATGATCCGCATCATGTCGCCCTCGAACAGCCGGCCGGTCTCGATCTTGAAATCGACGAGCTGGATGCCGACGCCGAGGAACAGTCCGGACAGGAAATCATTGACCCGAATCGCCAGGGCCATGATGTCGTCGATCTCCTGCGGGCTCGCCCAGCCGAATGCGGTGATGTGCTCTTCGGAAACGATCGGATCGTCGAGCGCGTCGGCCTTGTAATAGAACTCGATGATCGAGCGGGGCAGGACGGTGCCCTCCTCGATGCCGAGGCGCTTGGCGAGCGAGCCGGCGGCGATGTTGCGCACCACCACTTCGAGCGGGATGATCTCAACCTCCTTGATCAGCTGCTCGCGCATATTGAGGCGGCGGATGAAGTGGGTCGGAATCCCCATCTTGTTCAGATGCGAAAAAATGTATTCCGAGATGCGGTTGTTGAGAACGCCCTTGCCGTCGACGACCTCGTGCTTTTTCTTGTTGAACGCGGTGGCGTCGTCCTTGAAGAACTGCACCAGGGTGCCAGGCTCCGGGCCCTCATAGAGGATCTTGCCCTTGCCTTCGTAGATACGGCGGCGACGTGTCATCATGGAACTCTATCGTGAAGGAAGCACCGGCCCTGGCCACGGTGCGAAGACGGCTGACGATGGTGCGGCTGAATAGACCATACGGCCCGCCTTAACAATCGTTTCGGCAATTGCTCTGCGGGAAGTCGTGCGGCAAGCGCCGCAAATCAAGGCCTGATAACGCCGCTTGAAACGAAATCGCGCTTCAAAAACGCGGCGCAAGACCGTATGTCAGACGAAAGGCCGGTGGATCGGACGGTCGATTCTTACCAAGGAGGAACATCATGTCCATGAACGACCGCGAGCGCGATTTCGAGTCCCGCTATGCCCATGACCAGGAATTGCGGTTCCGGATCGAGGCGCGCCGCAACAAGCTGGTCGGCCTCTGGGCGGCTGAGAAGCTCGGGAAGAGTGGTGAGGAAGCGAACGCCTACGCCCAGGAGGTCATCAAGGTCGACTTCCTGTTGCCCGGTGACGACGATGTGGTCCACAAGATTCGCGACGATTTTGTCGCGGCCGGCGTCGAACAGTCGGAGCATCAGATCCGCAAGCAATTGGCGCACTTTCTGGCGGAAGCCGAAACCCAGATCCGCAGCGCCTGATGGCCCTCCCTCGACTTCGTGATCGCCTGGGCGAGGGGGGCTTCGTCGTCTCCGCCTGGCTCGGCCTGATCGATCCGGTGGTTCATGAAGCGTTTCTGCGCGCCGATTTCGACGCCGTGACCTTTGACGCCCAGCACGGCCTGCACGACACTGCCAGCCTGCGGGCCGGCATCGAACGCGCGGTGCTGCTCGGCAAGCCCGCGCTGGTACGCTTGCCGATCGAGGACCGGGCGCTCGCCGCGCGCCTTCTCGACTTCGGTGCCTCGGCCGTGATGATGCCGATGATCGAAACCGCCGACGAGGCCCGCGCCTTCGTGGCGGTGGCGAAATATCCGCCGTTCGGGCAACGGTCTTATGGCCCGACGCGTGCCGGCGAACTGCATGGCTACGCCGATCGCGCCGACTACGTCACGGACGCCCGTAACGAAACGCTGGCCTTCGCCATGATCGAGACCGGTGCGTCAGTCGCCAATCTCGAGGCGATCCTGGCGGTCGACGGCCTCGACGGTGTCTTCGTCGGCCCCTCCGATCTGTCGATCGCTCTGTCCGGCGATGGGACGCTCGATCCGCGCGGCGCGCAGGCCGAGGCGGCGATCAAACGAATTGCCGCGGCGACGTCGGCGGCCGGCAAGATCGCCACGATCTATGCCGCGACGCCGGAGGACGCCAAGCGGTACCGGGAGTATGGCTATCGTCTGGTTTGCGTCAGTTCCGACCAGGCCGTGATTGCAGCGGGGGCGCGGGCCCTTGCCGAGGCCGTTCGCGGCTGAACGCGGCTGGTCAGGCCGGCATGCGCAGTCCGGTCATGAACTTGCCGAAGGTGAGCAAGCCTTCGGGCCAGGGGCCATGGCCGCTCTCGGCGTTCATATGGCCGGCCTCGCCGGCATCGATGAACAGCGATCCCCAGGCGCCGGCGATGTCCTCGGCGGCCTCGAAGGACGAGAAAATGTCGTTGCGGCTGGCGACGACGACGCTGGGAAACGGCAGCGGATCGCGTGGGTAGGGTCCGAAGGTGCGCAGGTGTCTCGGGCGAATCGCATCGTTCTCCACCTCCGGAGGCGCGACGAAGAACGCGCCCGCCACTGGCCGTTCGAAGCGCGGGATCGCCTGCACGGCGGCCGCGACGCCGAGCGAATGGGCGACCAGGACGACCGGCCGGGCGGAGGTGTTCACGGCATCCGCCACCGCGGCCATCCAGTCGTCGCGGACGGGCTTCGTCCATTCGGCCTGCGGCACACGGCGCGCCGTTGACAGCCTGCGCTCCCAACGGGTCTGCCAGTGATCTTCAGGAGAGCCCTTGTAACCGGGCAGGATGAGGATATCGGCTTCGGCAATGCGCATCGGCGGGACATGCGAATGCGAGCCGCGCAAGTCAAGCCGTCAGGGCATCGGTTTTCCATCCTCGTACCCTGTCGCGGTTCAAGACAGCTGACAGGCGGGCCCTTGTCTCGCCGCTACGTGGCCGGCTCCTCGGCGGCCGGCGCCGGGGACAGTTCGTCCTCCGTCAAAATCGCTCGGTCCGGCGTTGCGGTGAAGAAGAAGAAATAAACCAGGAACGCCAGCGCGGCCACGGCGATCGCGATCCAGATCATGTGCCGGCGGCTGTTGGTTCCGGAGCGATCCGACGTGTGAGGCATAGCGATGTCCTCCGTTCCAGCGCCCGTCCGATCCGACCTTGTCGCGATCAGGCCGGGCGCATTGGTGCAACGACGATCGCAGGCGCGGGGTTCAACCGGCGCGGCCGAATACCCGCTCGAAGATCGTCCCGACGTGCTTGGTATGATAGCCGAGGTCGAATTTTTCGCGAATCTCGGCTTCCGGCAGTGCGGCCGTCACGTCCTTGTCGGCGAGGAGTTCCGTCAGGAAGTCCTTGTCCTCCTCCCACACCCGCATCGCGTTGCGCTGCACAAGCCGGTAGGCATCCTCGCGGGAGACGCCGGCCTGGGTCAGTGCCAGCAGCACCCGCTGGGAATGGACCAGGCCCTTGAACTTGTTGAGATTGGCCAGCATCCGCTCGGGATAGACGAGCAGCTTGTCGACGACGCCGGTGAGACGCACGAGCGCGAAGTCGAGCGTCACCGTGGCGTCCGGCCCGATCATCCGCTCGACCGAGGAATGGGAGATGTCGCGCTCATGCCAGAGCGCGACGTTCTCCATCGCCGGCAGGGCGTAGGAACGGACCATGCGGGCGAGGCCCGTGAGGTTTTCCGTCAGCACCGGATTGCGCTTGTGGGGCATCGCCGACGATCCCTTCTGGCCCGGCGAGAAATATTCCTCCGCTTCCAGCACCTCGGTGCGCTGCAGGTGGCGGACTTCGGTCGCCAGACGTTCGACCGACGAAGCGATGACGCCGAGCGTTGCGAAGAACATCGCGTGCCGGTCGCGCGGAATCACCTGCGTCGACACCGGCTCGGCCTCAAGTCCCATGGCCTTGGCTACATGCTCCTCGACGCGCGGATCGATATTGGCGAAGGTGCCGACGGCGCCCGAGATGGCGCAAGTGGCGATCTCCGCGCGGGCGGCGACGAGGCGCTCGCGACAGCGCTGGAATTCGGCATAGGCGAGAGCGAGCTTGACGCCGAAGGTCGTCGGCTCGGCATGGATACCGTGGGAGCGCCCGATGGTGATCGTGTCCCGGTGCTCGAAGGCGCGGCGTTCGAGCGCGGCGAGCAGGCCGTCGAGATCGGCGAGGAGCAGGTCGGAGGCCTTGGTCAGCTGCACGTTGAAGCAGGTGTCGAGGACGTCCGATGAAGTCATGCCCTGATGAACGAAGCGGGCGTCCGGGCCGACGATCTCGGCAAGATGCGTCAGGAAGGCGATGACGTCGTGCTTGGTCTCGCGCTCGATCACATCGATCCGGTCCACATCGAAGGTGGCGGCATTGCCCTTTTCCCAGATCGTCTTCGCGGCGCTCTGAGGGATGACGCCGAGCTCGGCGAGTGCGTCGCAGGCGTGGGCCTCGATCTCGAACCAGATCCGGTACTTCGTCTCCTGCGACCAGACGTCGACCATCTCGGGGCGGGAATAGCGGGGGATCATGGCGCGGATTCTTTCAGCTATATGATTGGGAGGACGGCTGCCGTCTAACAGAGCCGACGCCGCGCCTCAACGCTTGCCGAAGCGATCGCTCATCAGTCCATTGGCAGCGGGTTGGCGATGTAGCGCAGGTCCGGTCCCTCAAAGCCGACGGATTTCACGCTGATGATCGCCACCGCCGAAAAGCCGCCGGTCGGCCGCTCGTAGACGCGGATCTCGGACAGAGCATAGTCGAGCGGGCAGCCGCGGCTCTCCGGGATCGCGGCATCCTCGTGGATCAGCGCCGCCGAATCGCCCGGCTTGGTGGCGATGCGGACCAGCCGATAGCCGTAGGACGTGCCGAACACTTCGCAGGCCTTGCCGCCGCTGAGCGGGATCGGCTCCAGTCGAAGCTCGACCGGCTTGTCAGGCGTTGGCTCGATGGGGCGGGGCAGGAAGCGAGCGCGGTACGGATCGGCCGACAATTCGGTCGGCGGATTGGCGACGACCAGTGAGCCGGGATGCGCCTCGGGATCATAGGTCGTGAACAGCTCCTGGGCTGCCTCGCGAGCCTGCTCGCTGGCATCCGCGATCCCGGCGCCGTCCGCCTCGATCCGGATGCGGACGGGGGAGGGTGGCAGAAAGCGGTCCTCGGCGAGATCGAGGAAGAAAATCTCGGCATAGGGGAAGCCGGACCCATCCTGGATGCCGGATTGCTCGAATGCGAAGATTTTGCCGTCCTCGGAGAATCCCAGCGATTCGAGCCTTGCCGCGTCACCGGCCGAGGCAGGCGAAGCGAATCCCGGCAGCGCCACCAGCAGGACTGCCGCCGCGGCGGCGATCTTTGGAAGTTGCGGGGGCGTCATCGTCGGTCCTCACTTGCTGGCCGCGGGGAGTGCTACTTTTGCGCGACGATACGGGTGCACGAAAAATTGTCGCCGCTGGCCTCGGAGAACCACCCCATCGAATCGCCTGTAAAGCCGGAAAGAGTGATGAAATAGTCATCGGCGAACAACAGCGTGTAGGAACCGTCGCTCCCTTCCTGAACCTCTTCGATCGGCAGGTCCTCCGATCCGTTGTTGTAGGTGGTCGGGGTAAAAGTGAAGATCGCCACCTCGCAGTCCCAGGTGCCCAGGAACGGCAGGTCTTCGGCAGATGCGGTGGTCGACGCCAGCAAGGTCGCGATGGCTGTGGCCGCTATCGTGTTCGTGACGTTTTTCATGGGGCCGTTCTCTCGCTGCCGGCTCTGCCGGACGCCATCCGCGGATCACGAAGGATCGACCATGTTGCCTGTCGATCGCCCTCGGCGGATACTGCGGTGTAAATAGCGCGCGCGACGGCGCGGGCCATGGTCGCCGCAGCCGCTGCGGCGAGTTCCACACGGCCGATCGGCTCCGGCAGAATTCCGCTGCCGCCGGTGGCCAGCGCGAAGACGAGATCGCCGTCGAAATCGGTGTGCGATGGCCAGATCGCCTTGGCGTAGCCGTCCTGCCCGGCAATCGCCAGCCGCTTGGCCGCAGCCTTGTCGAGCACGGCGTCGGTGGCGATGATTCCGATGGTCGTGTTGGCGCCCATCCGCGCGTCGAGCTTGGTTCGCGGGGCTGTCGCGCCCGGAGGAAACGGTTGCGGCAGGCCGAGGCCGCCGAACTCGTCGCCCAGTTCGAAGGGCGCCGCCCAGAAACTGCGCCCGGCCCCTATCGTCGCCGAGCCGACGGCATTGACCGCGACGAGCGCCGCGACCGTGATGCCGTTCGAGAGTACGGTCGACGCCGAGCCGATGCCACCCTTCACCGTCGCCGTTGTGCAGCCGATGCCGGCGCCGACGGTGCCGATCGCAAAATCGGCCTTGGCCGAGCGTGCCGCGTCGTAGCCGAACTCGCGATAGGGCGGATAGCGGCCCCAGGCCTTTGCCCCGCCATTGGCGAGATCGAACAGGATCGCCGCCGGCACGATCGGCACGCGCACGTCGCCGACGGCAAAGCCGCGGCCATTTTCGGCGAGCCAGGCCTGGACGCCCGACGCGGCGTCGAGGCCGAAGGCGGACCCGCCCGACAACACCAGCGAATCGACCTCGGCGACGGTGTTCTCCGGCGCCAGCAGATCGGTTTCGCGGGTTCCCGGTGCGCCGCCCAGAATAGCCACGGACGCGATTGATGGCGTGTCGAGAATGACGACCGTCGTGCCGCTTTTCAACCGTTCGTCGCCGGCATGGCCGACCCTGACCCCGGCGACGTCGCTGAGGAGATTGCGAGTGCCAGGCCGCCAGGCGCTCATGTCCTCAGCCCCCGGTCTCGTCGACGAAGCCGTTACCGCGCCATTCGAAGACGCGGTAGAGATCGAGGTCGGAATCGCCCTTGGCGTCGAAACGGATCGGCCCCAGCACGGTCTGGAATGCCTCGTCGCCCAGGATTTCGGCGATCGGCCGGCCGGTTTCCCGGCTTTGGCCGACCGCTGCGACGGCGATCTGCGTTGCCGCGTATGCGGGGCCGAAATAGCCTTGCGGTCCGGCCATTGGTCCTTCGTCCGGGCCGCCGTCTTGAAGTTCTGGGACGTGGATTCGCGGCGCGACCGCAACGATGCCGTCCGGCAGCGGCACGTCGTCGCTCGTCTCGTCGAATAGTGCCTCGCCGCCGACAATGTCGAGGGCAAGCCCGATCTCGGCCGCGTCGCGCGCGATGATCGCGACGTCCGGCCGGTCACCGGCGATGAAGAACCGGCTGACGCCGGTGCGCTCCAGGCGCCTCACCAGGCCGAACTGCTTTTCCTCGGCGGGCCGGTAATTGTCGATCGTCTGTGGTTTCATGCCCTGGTCGGCGAGGAGCCGGCGGACCGCGTCGGACAATGCCCGCGCAGCGATCGAGCCGTCCTCCAGGAGGCCGAAGGGCTCGGCCTTCCAGCGCGCTGCCAGATAGCTTGCGGCCGCCGCAGCTTCCTTGTCGGAACGCGGCGCGACGCGCCAGACGAGAAAGCCGGTCCGCTCGCGCCGGTCGGTGAGGCGGTTGGCCCGCACGCCAACGTCTATGGTCGGAATCCCTGCCTGCGTAAGGATCGGGAGCGCCGCCTCGATGGCGTCGGCGCACAGGAAGCCGACGACGACGGAGGCATTCATGGCGACGAAGCTTTCGGCCGCTTGCTTGCCGCCATTGGCGGAACATTTGGTGTCGGCCTCCACTACCTCGACCACCTGGCCGTCGGTGCGTTTCGCAGCCGCCGCGCGTGCGCCATCTGCGAGCTGCCGACCGAGAATGCCGGCGCTGTCGGAAAGCGGTGCCGCTACGCCGAGCGTGATCGGCTCGCCCGTGTCTTGGGCCTGCGCCGGCAAAAGCGTGATCCCCATCAGGCCGAAGGCGGCAAAATACCGGAGCTGGGTGAGAAAGAAACGCGTCATGCCTGCGAGTCTAGTCGACCGTCCGGACGATGGCGAGACGGAACCGGCGTATCCACGGCGGTGTCGTGATGCCGGCTCGCGCCATAACGGGAATGACCGGGAAAGCCTGTCTGGATGGGGGCCCGCGATGGATTGCGACGAGACCCCGTGCGAATCCGCCATCCCCGCCCTATGTTTGACGCGAACGGCTCGGGACCCGGGCGCAATGAATGGAATATGGTTTGCTGACGACATCGACGATCGACCGCGACAGCTTTCGCGACGCGATGAGCCGGTTTGCCTCGGCGGTTCACCTGGTGACGACGGACGGCCCAGCGGGCCGGCGTGGCGTGACGGTCTCGTCTGCCTGTTCGGTGTCCGACGAACCGGCGACGCTGCTTGTCTGTCTCAATACGTCGAGCCCGGCCAACGACCGGTTTGAGAACAACGGTAATTTCGCCGTCAATCTGCTGTCCGAAGACAGCGAGGCGATCGCTCGCGCCTTCGCCGGTGAAGGGCAGCTCGAGTCGGACGCGCGTTTCGCCAAGGGCGAATGGGAGGTACTGCAAACCGGCGCGCCTTTGCTGGTCGGTTCGCTGGCCGGGTTCGATTGCCGGATATTGGAAGCCAAAATCGTCGCCACGCACCGCGTGCTGATCGGCGAGGTGGTGGCGATCCGCACAGGATCGAAATCGCCGTCGCTGGTCTATCTCGACCGGACCTATCGCAGCCTCTAGCGTGGGCCATCGGAGCGTCTCAGGGAAAGGGTATCCGTGACATCGAAACTGCCGGCATCGATCGACGAGACCGAAGCGCTTCTCGACGGACAGAACTACGTGGCGGACAGGTCGCTCGCGACCGTCCTGTTTCTGTCGCTCAAGATGGGGCGACCGCTGTTTCTGGAAGGCGAGGCCGGCGTCGGCAAGACCGAGATCGCCAAAGTGCTGGCCGCGGCGCTGGGCCGGCCGCTGATTCGCTTGCAGTGCTATGAGGGGCTCGACGTCTCCTCGGCGCTCTACGAATGGAACTACGCCGCGCAGATGATCGAGATCCGGCTGCGCGAGGCCTCCGGCGATACGTCCAAGGACGCGATGCGCTCGGACATCTTTTCGGAGCGCTTCCTGATCCGCCGGCCGATCCTGCAGGCGCTCGAAGGCGAGCCGGGCCGCGCGCCGGTGCTGCTCATCGACGAACTCGACCGCACCGACGAGGCCTTCGAGGCGTTTCTTCTGGAGATTCTCTCCGACAATCAGGTCACGATCCCGGAACTCGGTACCATTCGAGCCGCCGAGCCGCCGATCGTCATCATCACCACCAATCGCACCCGCGAGATCCACGACGCGCTGAAGCGGCGCTGCCTCTATCATTGGGTCGATTATCCGGCGTCCGACCGCGAACTTCAGATCGTGCGACGCAAGGCACCGCAAGCCAATGCCGAACTGGCGGCTGAACTCGTTGCCTTCGTGCAAAGGCTCAGAAAGATCGATCTGTTCAAGGCGCCGGGTGTCGCCGAGACCATCGACTGGGCCAACGCCCTGACCGAACTCAACGCCGTTGCGCTGGACCCCGCGCATGTCTCCGATACGCTGGGGGTGCTGTTGAAATACCAGGACGACATCCAACGCATGGAACGAGGCGAGGGCCGCGAGATTCTCGCCGAGGTGAAGCGCGACCTGGCAAGGGTTCCATGAGCGCCGTCGCCGATCCGCCGAAAGTGGCGGCAGATCCGGACGGCAAGCTCGCGGACAACATCGCCTATTTCGCCCGGGCGCTACGCAAGGCGGGACTGAAGGTCGGTCCCTCCGCGACGCTCGACGCGATTGCGGCGGTCAAGGCGGCGGGGTTGACCAGCCGCGACGATTTTTATTGGACGCTGCATGCGGTGCTGGTCACTCGCCATGAGGACGATGCGGTGTTCGCGGAGGCGTTCCGGCTGTTCTGGCGCTCGCGCGAGCTGATCGAAAAGATGATCGCCATGTTCTCACCGAAAGCCCCGCCACGCCAATCGGAGCGGGAAAAGAAGCGGGCCGGCGAGGACCGTGCCGCCGAAGCGATGTTCGAGGGCGCTCGGGACCGGATCACCAAGCAGGAACGGCCGGAGATCGAGATCGACGCCAGTCTCACGGTGTCCGGCAACGAGGTGCTGCGCCAGAAGGATTTCGCGCAGATGTCGGTACGCGAGATTGAGGAGGCCAAGCAGGCCATCGCCGCGCTGCGCCTGCCAGCGGACTGGATCGCGACACGCCGGTTTCGCCCCGATCCGCGCGGTGATCGAATCGACCCGAGAGCCATGATGCGGGCCTCGATGCGGACCGGCGGCGACCTCGTCTTGCCGAAATTTCGTTCTCGCCGCGAGATTCACCCGCCGCTGGTGGTCCTCGCCGACATCTCCGGCTCGATGAGCCAGTACACCCGAGTTTTTCTGCACTTCATCCATGCCCTGACCGAGAAACGGCGCCGGGTGCATACGTTTTTGTTCGGCACGCGGCTGACCAACGTCACCCGGCAGATGCGCCACAAAGATCCCGACGAGGCGCTCGCTGACTGTGCCGGCGCGGTGAAGGACTGGTCCGGCGGAACCCGCATCGGCGAGGCATTGGCGAGCTTCAACCTGACCTGGTCGCGCCGGGTGCTGACCCAGGGCGCGGTAGTGATCCTGATCACCGACGGGCTGGAGCGCGATTCGGTCGACGAGCTCTCGAAACAGATGGAGCGGCTGCATAAATCCTGCAGGCGGCTGATCTGGCTGAACCCGCTGTTGCGCTTCGACGGATTTTCCGCCCGCGCCAAGGGAGTCCGCGCCATGCTGCCGCATGTGGACGAGTTCCGCTCGGTGCATTCGCTGGAGGCGATGAGCGCGCTCTGCGAGGCGTTGTCGGGTGGCGGGGGCCGGGAGACCGATCCGCGCTGGTGGATGGACGCCGCCGATCGTGCGATGGCGGCGTAAGGGCAGGCTCTGCCGACGCTGGTGCCGGGTCGGCTGCGGCGATATCGTGTGCCGCGCCTTTGAGGAGGGTCAGATCATGTCCCAGACGATCCATGAGTTCGATGTATTGAAGACCGCCGAGGCGTGGGCCGGCGAGGGGCGGAGCCTCGCGCTCGCCACCGTCGTGGAAACCTGGGGCTCAGCGCCGCGGCCGACCGGCAGCCAGCTGATCATCGATGCCGACGGCAATTTCGAGGGCTCGGTCTCCGGCGGCTGCGTCGAGGGCGCTGTGGTCACCGAGGCAGTCGACGTGATCGAGGCGGGCGAGCCGCGCATGCTGGAATTCGGGGTCGCCGACGAAACCGCGTGGCGGGTGGGTCTGTCCTGCGGCGGGCGCATCCGCGTCTATGTCGAACGGGTGAACTGATGGACCGTGTGCTTCTGGCAGATCTGAACGTCGAGCGCGCCGCCCGCCGGGCCGCCGTCGTCGTCACCGCTCTGGCGAATGGCGCCCAGCGGCTCGTGCGCGAGGCGGAGGTTGTGGGCGATCCGCTCGCCGAGCCGATCGGGCGGGTGATCCGTTCCGGCAAGTCCGGGATCGTCCAGACCGATCACGGCGAGGTTTTCCTCAACGCCCATCTGCCGCCGCCCCGGCTCGTCGTCGTCGGCGCGGTCCATATCAGCCAGGCGCTGGCGCCGATGGCGAAGCTGGCCGGTTATGATGTCGAGATCGTCGACCCGCGCACGGCCTTTGCCACCACGGAGCGTTTTCCGGATGTTGCGCTTGTCGCCGAATGGCCCGAGGTGGTGCTGAAAGCCCGCCCGCTCGACGCCTATACCGCCGTCTGCGTCATCACTCACGATCCGAAGATCGACGATTATCCGCTGATCGCGGCGCTCCAGGCCGGGTGCTTTTACATTGGCGCGCTGGGCAGCCGGAAGACCCATGCGCGGCGGGTCGAGCGACTGACCGACGCCGGGATGTCCGCCCAGGCGATGGACCGTATCGAAGCGCCTATCGGCGCCGATATCGGCGCGTCGACGCCGGGCGAGATCGCCGTCGCAATCCTTGCTTCGGTCATCGAGGCGTTTCGCAAGCGCAAGATGTTCGCCGAGCGCCGGGGCGAGACCGAGGCGGCATGATCTTCGGCGAGCTACCCGTTGTGGAGGCCGAGGACACGATCCTCGCCCACTCCCAGAGGCTCGGCAAGCGCCGGCTGAAGAAGGGCACGCGACTGACGGCGGCGGACATTGCCGCGTTGCGCCAAGCCGGTATCGCCGCCGTCGTCGTTGCGCGTCTCGAGCCGGGCGACCTCACCGAGGATCAGGCGGCGGCGGCGATCGGTGCCGCGCTTGGCGGGGCGGGAATTCGAGCGGGCGAGGCCGGAACCGGCCGTGTCAATCTCTTTGCGGAAACAGCGGGGCTGTTCCTGCCGGATCGCGCCATGGTCGACGCGCTCAACGCCATCGACCCCGGCGTGACCCTCGCGACGCTCGGCGAATACGCCCCCGTTGAGGCAGGGCGGATGGTGGCGACGGTGAAGATCATCCCGCTGGCCGTTTCCGGTGCGGCGGTCGAGGCGGCCGTGCGGCTCTGTTCGCGCAATACCGCGCTTCGGCTCGCGCCGTTTTCGCCGAAGCGCGTCGCGCTGGTCCAGACGGAACTTCCGGGCGTCAAGCCGAGCGTTCTCGACAAGACCCGGGCCGTCACCGAAACGCGGCTGTCGACCTCCGGCTCGATGATCGTCGGCGAGATCCGCTGTGCCCATGAGGTGGGCGCCCTGACCGATGCTCTGCGGCGGCGTGAGACTGCGGATGTGACGCTGATCTTCGGCGCCTCGGCGGTGATCGACGGCGGCGACGTCATCCCGGCGGCGATCGCGGCGGCAGGTGGCCGGATCGACCATCTTGGCATGCCGGTTGACCCCGGCAATCTCTTGCTTCTCGGCACGTTGGACGGCCGGCCGGCACTCGGCGCGCCCGGCTGCGCGCGCAGCCCCAAGGAAAACGGCTTCGACTGGGTGCTCGATCGATTGCTGGCCGATCTCCCGGTGACCGGCGACGACATTCGGAAGATGGGCGTCGGCGGGCTTTTGATGGAGATCGCCTCGCGGCCGCAGCCGCGAGAGGCGGACAGCGCGGTCGAGGAGCCAATCGTCGATATCGTCATTCTCGCCGCCGGCCGGTCGAGTCGCATGGGCGGGCCGAACAAGCTGCTGTCGACCTTCGAAGGCATCCCGCTGATCCGGCGCTCGGCCGAGACCGCGCTGGCGGCGAAGCGCGCAGGGCGTGTGCGGGTGGTCGTCGGGCATATGCGGGAAGAGATTGTCGCGGCTTTGGATGGCCTCGCCATCGACATCGTCGATAACCCCGCATTCGCCGACGGGCTCTCGACCTCGCTCAAGGCCGGGTTCGCGGCATCGTCCGGAGCCGACGGCGTTCTTGTCATGCTGGCCGACCAGCCGTTCCTGACGCCCGCGGATCTCGAGCGGCTCATAGCGGCCTTCATGCCGTCCGGCGCGGGGTCGATCGCGGCGGCCTTCGATCGCGGCCGACGGCGCAATCCGGTCGTGGTCTCGACGGTCTATCGCCCTGAAATCATGGCGCTTTCGGGAGATGTCGGGGCGCAAGGCGTGATCGCCGACCATCCCGACGCCGTGGTCGAGGTGGAAATCGGTGCAGCCGCGAGTGTCGACGTCGATACCCAGGAAGCGGTGCGCGCGGCGGGCGGCACGGTTGCACGGAGCCATCGCGATGAGTTCTGGCAAAGTGAATCATCAAAGCCGGCTAAGTGATTGGCTGAGAATCAGGAATCGCCTATGCCGTTAAGCGGCTGAGGACGAGTGGGAGGACGACATGGATCTGGGGCTGGCAGGAAAATACGCGATCGTCTGCGCATCGAGCCGGGGGCTTGGCCGGGGCTGCGCCACCGAGTTGGCGCGGGCCGGCTGTACGGTGGTGCTCAACGGTCGTGACGAGGAGGTGCTGAACGCGACGGCAGAAGCCATCTCACGGGAGATCGGCGCCGACGTCATTCCCGTTGTTGCCGACGTCTCGATCCCGGACGGCCAGGCCCGGCTCGTCGGCGCCGTGCCGCAGGTGGACATCCTGGTCAACAACAATGGCGGGCCGCCGCTGCGCGATTTTCGCGCGCTCGGGCGCGACGATCTCCTGGCCGGCGTCACCGGCAACATGATCGCGCCCATCGAGATGGTGCAGCGCGTCATCGACGGCATGACCGAGCGCCGCTTCGGACGGATCGTCAACATCACCTCCAGCTCGGTCAAGGGGCCGATTGCGGGTCTCGACCTGTCCAGCGGCGCGCGCGCCGGGCTGACCGGCTTTCTGGCCGGGGTCGCCCGCACCGTCGCCGGTCAGAACGTGACCATCAACCAACTGCTGCCGGGCGCCTTCGACACCGATCGGCTGCGCTCCAATTTCGCGGCGGCGCAGAAGCGTGAAAACCGCAGTCTTGACGACATCCGCGCCGACCGAGCCGCCGGCATTCCGGCCGGGCGCTTCGGCGAGCCGGACGAGTTCGGCAAGGCCTGCGCATTCCTGTGCTCGGCGCATTCGGGCTACATCACCGGCCAGAGCCTGCTGATCGACGGCGGCGCGTTTCCCGGGGCGTTCTGAGGCCCATACGCTCCGGTTGGCGTCGGCGCGCCGCGGCCGAGGTGAACAATCCCGGGAAATGACGGGTCCTGTGGCGCGGAAAGCACTGTTCGCGCTTGAACTTCGGCGCCCGGTAACACATCATTAACTCTTAGAGGCCGTTTCGAAACCCTGCCAAGACCAGCCTCCATGGTTCACCCGGGACGCCCAAACCCGCGGAAATCGGGTATNCTTAGAGGCCGTTTCGAAACCCTGCCAAGACCAGCCTCCATGGTTCACCCGGGACGCCCAAACCCGCGGAAATCGGGTATCATGTCATTGCGGAGCGACCATCCGAGGGGCCTTTGAACCCGCCGCAGTGAGTTTCGAAACGGACTCTTAGGTCGCAGCATTTCTAATGCCGGCCGATGCCCGGCTGGCGCAGCGAAAAGGTGCGCCGATGACCATCAAGACCGCCGATCCGCAATTCGAACGGATGTTGCAGGGCTATGGCCTGACCACGGCGGAGGTCCTGTACCGGATGCCGGACCATCCCAGCTTCCTGCAGACTTTCGCCTGGCAATTCGAGGATCTGGCCCCCGAATATCCGCGACTGCGTCGTTTTCTCGACCATTGGGAACGCGAGATCGAGGCGGCGATCCACTCGGTGCGGATCATGCATGCGGGCCTGATCAAGCCGCGCGAACTCCGGTTGGTGAAGGATGGCGGCTATCTGCACTGAAGCCGTAGAGGGAAGGGCGCTCGTTAGCCGGTTTCGGCGCCCCGCGCCGGGTCGAGTTTGAAGGTGACGCGGACCACGCCGTGGTCGCTGGTCCCTTGCTCGTGCTTCGGATCGTAGTGGAGGTGATCATTGACGATATCGAGCCCGTCGAACGCCCAAACCCGGTTGCGGCTGTTGTCATAGAGTTCGCGGCTGACCAGCAATTGGTCGAGCGACTCGTAATTGTTGTTGAAGATGTGGGTGTAATAAACGTCGCGGGTGGAGCGGTATTCCTGCAGCGTCTGCGCCGTATAGAGGTCGATGTCGCCGCCGCCGCGGCTTTCACCGACGAGAAAGCGCGGCTGGCCGGTCAGGATGTTCATCGTGTTCGACAGGGTGCCGTCGTTGATGTCGCCGAGCACGATGACCGGCTCGTCGGTTCCCTTCATCCGTCCGGTCAGCATGAAGCGGAGCGCCGTAGCTTCGGCGGTCCGGCGAATGGTGGACAGGGCGCCGCCGATCGCCCCGCTGTGCTTGGAATGCACGTCGCGTTGGTACCACGGCTCCCGAAAGATTCGCGTCGGTCCCTTCGACTTGAAGTGACAGACATAGACGTGGATCGGGGTCGCGCGGTCGGACGGCTGGATCCGGAAATGCAGGACCGGCCGCGAGAAGCTGGAAAGGCTGATGAATATCTTTTCCGTCTGCGGGTCGTCACCGCCGCTCGAAAGAACGAGACCTTCCGGAAACCGGCTGATCCACTCTGGCTCGCCGACGAGGATCTCCTTGCGAACGGCAGCCGCGCACACGATCATGCCGCCGGCATGGGCGTCGGGCACGAGAGCGGTGTAATCCGCGGAAAGTCCGGCGTCGGCGAGCGCGCGATCGAGCGATGCGGCGTGCCAAAGCTCCTGGAACGCCCAAACGTCTGAGGGCAGAATTTTGAACATCCGGGCCGTGAACGCGATTTTCTCGCCGTACTCGTCGGCTGTCCAGCCGTCGCGACCATACATGTCGAGGCCCGGCTCGTTCAGATTTCGCAAGTTGAACGTTGCGATCGTGAATCGCTCTCTGGCCATGACCGTTCTCCTATGCGCTCATTCTAACCTTACGTAAGATTCTTATCAAATGCGTGACGATCATATGGTTCGCGATGAACAATCGCGTCGCTCAGATCAATCGCAGGCCCTTGAGGCTGGCATGACCGGCCTTGCCGATGATGATGTGGTCATGCACGGAAATACCCAAGGGTTTCGCCGTCTCGACGATGGTGCGGGTCATGTCGATGTCGGCCCGTGACGGCGTGGGATCCCCGGACGGGTGGTTGTGGACCACACCATCAGATTCATTAAGTAGTTGAAAATACTAAATATTATTGCCTGTCAGATTCTGATGGGGTCGGTTTTTGGGATCGGATGTTTTGCCGACCCCTGCGATTATCATCGTTGATCCCCCTCTCTAATTCCGAGGCGTTTTGCCGCACGACACATCACGATATTTTTCTGATCCCAGGCCTCGATCTCGTTGACGGGATAGAGAACTGACTTGCCCACTTTCACATAGGCGGGGCCTATTCTCATAGATCGCCAGTTTCGCAGTGTGCCGATGGTAATCGCCCCTCGGTAACGTTCCGCGACCTCTTCTGGGGTGAGATATTTCTGATCGGTCATGTTGCGTGGCCTCCGATAACGTTGTGGCCCGCCAATGAGGGAATGTCCCGGTCTCTGTTGAAACTCTGAAGTGGGCGGCGTTGCCCGCCTCGAGCCGTTAGGCTCGGGGTGCCGATTCCACTGAGGA